>NZ_JAUSKL010000033.1 GCF_030646925.1 Candidatus Binatus sp.
GACGGATGCACCGCGGACTCGCATACCAATATCCACAAAGGCGCCACGACGGCCGGCAATTACAGTTGGAGCGGCG
This sequence comes from Candidatus Binatus sp., assembly GCF_030646925.1. NCBI lineage: Bacteria > Candidatus Binatota > Binatia (SeqCode) > Binatales (SeqCode) > Binataceae (SeqCode) > Binatus (SeqCode) > Binatus sp. (SeqCode). Next base: position 77 of record NZ_JAUSKL010000033.1, read on the forward strand.
GCCTACATACGCGCGGTCAATCTTCGGGAGAACCGGGCGGAGTTTGGGGTACCCTGATCAACAGCGCACTTAGCCCGGCCGAAGTTCAGCCGTAAGACGGAATGGCATCACGCTGGACAAGGACTATGGCAGCGCGTTTCGCGGCTTTTCAAATCGCATCCATTTCGATCGTGGCACCGGGCCTTCAACACCGACGGCGGCCAGGTGTTTCTGATCGGCGGGAGCTTCGTGCACTGAGGCTGCTATTCCTGCTGAGGGCAAAATTTCCGGACGCGTCGCGACGCCGGCTCGCTGCCTTCTCGAATCGATAAGGCTGAACGGGTTGGCAAAGCCTGCCAACCTGTTCGAGCCTCACTGCGAACGTCAGACGATTTGCCCGGCGCGCGCGTCGGTGTAGCTGCCCGCATCCACCACGACTTCGCCGTTCACTATCACCTTGTCGATACCGCGGGCGTGGCGGATATAACGATTCCCGCCGCCGGGGAAATCGCTCACGAAAACTTCGTCGCCGCGCGATATTTTGTTCCGATCGAACAGCACCAGGTCGGCGGCGGCGCCAACCGCAATTCGGCCGCGATTCCTGATACCCCAAGCGTCCGCCACCTCGGCAGTGATGCGATGCACCGCGCGCTCGATGCTGAATTTTCCGAACTGACGCACGAAGCGATCGAAGAGATCGCCGGTGTCGCCGGCGCCGCAGAATTGCGACACGTGCGCGCCCGCGTCCGACGCGCCGATAAGAATCGACGGATGATTCAGGATCTGCGCGACGATATCCAGGTCGGCGTGGATCGCATCGTTGATCTGGAACTCGGTCCTGAGGTCGTCGGCCAGCGCGATATCAAGCATCGCCGCCGGAATCGACTTGCCCTCGGCCTTTGCGATGTCCGCCACCCGCATGCCCTGGTACCTGGCGTTCGACGGATTGTAAATCTCGCCCACGACCGCCATCCGGAAGAGCGGCGTGAATCGCTTCTCGGCGTCGCGCACCAGTTTGTCCCGCGCCGCGGGATCGCCAAACGCCGCGATCCTCTGCGCGATCGGAAGTTCCATCAGCTTCTGCCATGAGGGCAATCCGTATAGCAGGAACGACGTCTCCGACAGGCGGACGTTGATATTGAAGCTGCGCGGCATCGATTGGCCGAACACGTTGGCGCCGCGAGCGCGCTGCTCGTCGAGCTTGTCGAGGTTGCGCTTGTAGAGTTCCGGTGCCTGTGGGCTATAGACGATCGGCGCGATCGTGCAGAAGATGCCGCTCGCGAGACTAAGATCGCCGAGCTCCTGGATATTCTGCAATTGCTGCTCGGGGTCGATAAAGTATGGAACCGTTTGCAGCGTGCCGCGTCCGCTCTTCGCCATCGCTTTGCAGAGCGCGACCTTTTCGCGCATGTCGGCCAGACGGCTCGGCACCGGACGGCCCGCTTCGTCGATATCGACGTACGACGTGGACATCCCGATCGCGCCCGCCGCCATCGCAGCTTCGAGCAGTTCGCACATCCGCGCGATTTCGGTATCGGTCGCGACGCGATCCTGGCTCTCCGCGCCCATCACGTAGTAGCGCAGCGCCGAATGACCGACCATCGCGCCGACATTGATACCGAGCCCCGGACGAATGAAATCGAGGTAGTCGCCGAAACTCTCCCATGAAAATGGAACGCCTGCGTCGAAGGTCGGCTCCTTGATGTCTTCGATCTTGCCGAACATCCGGACGAGCTTGCGGCTGTCGCCACGATGCACCGGCGCGAGGCTGAGCGAGCAATTGCCGACGATCACCGTAGTGACGCCATGCTCGAGGCTCGGAGTCGCAAGGCGATCCCAGCATAGCTGGGGGTCGTAGTGGGTGTGCATATCGATAAAGCCGGGGCTCAGCACCTGCCCTTTCGCATCGATCTCGCGGTCGGCCGATCCGTCGATCCTTCCGATAGCGTCGATCTTTCCGCCCTTCACCGCGACGTCGCCGTTGAATGGCGCAGCGCCCGTACCATCCACAATCTGCGCGTTGCGTATGACCAGGTTTTCCTGACTCATGGGTTCCACTTTCTCCGGGATTGATTTCGAGCGCGATGAAGTTTCGCGAGTTCCGAGCAATATACGCCGTCGGGACGCGCTTTAGAATCCAGCGCCTCTCGTCGAGCGCTTTATCGCATTTCCGATGGAGTTATCGGCTCCGTTCGATCGCCGCGTCGCGATACCTTGATCGCTCAGCCAGCTTCGCCGCCACGTCTTCGCGATTCCTCGACGGCGCATCGGTCTTGAGCGAACTCAGAAGGCGGCTCGAAATCTCCGCTACTTCATCGACGGCGGCAAGAAACGAGGTTTCGTTCGCCTTCGACGGCTTGTTGAAGCCAGTGATTTTTCGAACGAACTGGAGCGAGGCCGCTCGAATCTCTTCGGCATTTACCGGCGGATCGAAGTTGAAAAGCGTTCTGATATTTCTGCACATCCGCGATCACCTCTGGCGCGAGGAATTTCTACGTCTCCAAAAAAACCTTAGTTCACCGCGCGCGCGACGTCCAAGAGCAAGCGGATTCGCTGATCGCGGGCAGATCGAGGAAATCGCCGTTCTGCGTTACATCGCGGGCGGAGTCGAAGCGGACATCGCTGGCTCTTGCACACCACGCCCGACTGTGGTGATTAGCTTCACAGGTAGCCCGAAGGCCGTTTGAAATCCAAGCTTGAAGCGAGGTGCCTGAATCATGAAAGCACTGGTGATGGAAGAAGTCGGCAAGCCGATGGTGGTCAAGGATTGGCCCGAGCCGAAGTGTCCCCCTGACGGCGCGGTCATCCGCGTGGAAGCCAGCGGCATCTGCCGCTCGGACTGGCATCTATGGCAGGGCGACTGGGGATGGATCGGCTTCAAGCCGCGGATGCCCACCGTTCTGGGCCACGAATTCGCGGGCGTCGTCGAAGAAGTCGGCAAAGAAGTCAAGACGCTCAAGGCCGGCGCGCGCGTGGTCGTTCCGCTCGCCCAGGGATGCGGCGTGTGCGACGATTGCCGCACCGGCCATTCCAATCACTGCATGGGCGCCGGCATGGGAGGCTATGCCCGCTACGGCGTGCTGAGCCATGCCGACTACAATATCGCGCCGCTGCCCGACTCGATCGATTTCGTCGAGGCGTCCTCGATGGGATGCCGTTACGTGACCGCCTTTCACGCGCTCCTCGACCAGGGGCAGGTCAAGGCCGATGAAACGGTGGTGGTGTACGGATGCGGCGGCGTCGGATTGTCGGCAATCCAGATTGCCACGGCGCTCGGCGCGCGCGTAATCGCCGTCGATCTCGATGATCGCAAGCTCGAACTGGCAAAGACGGCCGGCGCTTCCGACGTTATCAATGGCAAGAAGACCGACCCGGTCAAAGCGGTGATGGATCTCACGCATGGCGGCGCCGACGTCAGCGTGGACGCGCTCGGTATCGCGGCGACGTGCCGCAACGCCGTCTTGAGCCTGCGCAAGCGCGGACGCCACGTGCAGATCGGCCTGACCACGCAGGGCGAAAAGGGCGAAGTATCGCTGCCGGTCGATCAGATCGTGTTCAAGGAGATCCAGTTCACCGGCTCGCTCGCGATACAGTCCTTCCGCTATCCCGCGATGCTGAGCATGGTCGAGCGCGGGCGGCTGGAACCGAGGAAGCTCATCACCGAGACCATCCCGATCGAAAAGGCCTTCGGCGTCCTCGAGCAGATGTCCAAATTCGAAAACGTCGGCATCAGCGTAATCAACCAGTTCTAGGGAGTCCCCGCGCATGAGTATTTACACGATCATCGACGCTGATACGCATGTGACTGAAACGCCGGACCTGTGGACCAGCCGTGCGCCCGCTCACATGCGCGACAGCGTGCCGCGGGTCATAACCGATTCGCGGGGGACTCACCGCTGGGTACTGGCAGGAGGTCGTAACCTCGCGAGCGCCGGAATGACCGCTACCGCTGGACGGGGAACTTTCAAGAATCCGCCCAAGACTTACGAAGAGATGCACCCCGGTGCATACGACGCGAAGGCGCGCCTCAAGTACATGGATCAGATGGGCATCTGGGCGATGGTCATGTACCCGAACGTCGGCGGGTTCGGCGCTCAGCAGTTCCTGAAACTCAATGACCCCGAGCTGATGCTCACCTGTGTGCAGATCTACAACGATTGGCAGACCGAATGGGCGTCCGCCGATTCGCGGCGACTGATACCGATCACCTCGATTCCCTTCTGGGACGTCGCCGCCGCGGTGACAGAGGTGCGCCGATGCGCCGCCATCGGCCACAAAGGAATCCTCTTCACCGGTGAGCCGCAATACTACGGTCTGCCGCTGCTTGGCGATAAGCATTGGAGTCCGCTGTGGGAGGCGGCGGTCGAGCTGGATCTGCCGATCAGCTTCCATATCGGCTCGGGCGACATGGCCGAAGGCCTCGTCAAAGAGCGGGTAGCGACCTACGGCAAGATGGCGGCGTTCACCGAACTGGCAGTGGATATCTTCCTCCGCAACGGCCTCCAACTGAACGACCTGCTGATGTCCGGAGTGCTCGCGCGCTTTCCAAAAATTAAATTCGTCTCGGTGGAAAGCGGCATCGGCTGGATTCCCTTCGTGCTCGAAGCGATGGACTACCAGTTCAAGGGCAATAGCGTCGCGGAAGAGCATCCGGAATTCGATCGGCTGCCGTCGGAATACTTCGCGCGCAACGTCTATGCCTGTTACTGGTTTGAGCAGACTGCGCCGCGTCGCCTGATCGATAAGATTGGCGTGGACAACATCCTCTTCGAGACCGACTTTCCGCATCCGACTTCCCTCTATGGCGACGAAGTGCACGCCCGGATTAAAGGCGGTCTGTCTGACTGTGAAGAGTCGGTGCGGCGCAAGATTCTCTGGGGGAATGCGCAGAAGCTCTACAAGGTCACCGGTCCTTCCGCGGACGACGAGGCGAAGTTGTAGGGCTTATCGAGCTCAACACTTTGTCATTCTGAGGCGAGGGCTGCGCAGCCGAAGAATCCCGGGGAAATATATATAACGAGGTAAAGGATCCGGGATTCTTCGCTTCGCTCAGAATGACAAAATTGGTCAAGTCCGCTCGGTACAGAAAAGTTCACAAGCTCTGGGATGACACCGGCGCCGCTTACGTCCTGGATGACAAAGAAGGACCGCGCCGCGCTTTTCTGTAGTCGTCAGATGATCTGGACGGCGCGCGCCTCGGTATAATTGCCCGAGTCCTCGACGACTTCGCCGTTCACCATCACCTTGTCGATGCCGCGCGCATGGCGAATGTAGCGATTGCCGCCGCCGGAAATCGCTCACGAAGACTTCGTCGCCGCGCGAAATCTTGTTTCGATCGAACAATACCGTCCGTTCTCACTTGACAGCACTCCCACACGCAGTGGATTTAGACCGAGAGCAAAGGGAACCACACGCATGATCGATTTGCCGCTCGCGCTGAACTTTATGACCGCCGCCGCTGCGGTGATCGCTGCGCTCGCGACGATCGCCGCAGCGATCATCTATTGGTTTACGCTCCAAGGCGTTCAGGCGCAGGCTGAGGCTTCTCGTCGTCAAGCGGAAATATCGCAGGCGCAATTCGATCTAGCCGAGACGGAGAGAAAGCGTCGCTTCGATCCCGTCGTGGTCGTCAAAATAGGCCGGTTTAAAGGTAACACCATGGATCACATGCGAATTACATGTACCGTGCACAATGGCGGACTGGAGGCAATCAAAATCCGACGGTTCAAGTTCACACTCAATCGTATCAATCATCCTGCGGACTTCCTCGGTTTCGACATCGGACCCAAGCTGAGTGACGAGATCACGTTGGACGTTGATAAATTTGCCTACTCCCTAATGGACGGCTCGCGTGGAGAGGTACGAACCGAGTGCGAGTTTGAGTCGGCGGACGGACGCATCGCCGTGCGGGAAGACGACTGGAACGTATACAATAGCGACCGGGAGAACGATCACCTCAGGGGCCGCTATAAGCCCTGACGAAATTTCGCTCCAAGATCCTGACACGAAGTTTTTTTATCGACGCGCCTCAATTCTCCGACGCGAACAGCGCCCGCGCCGTGTAGATCTGCCGCTACGATTGTCGATGCCGCGGTTGATTGCTGGCGATCGGGCGTCGGAGATCGGGCAACTCGTGAGGGTTCCCGCCCGCGGCGAATTGTGGGCTATAGTCGCGCTATCCGCTCGCGCGGGAGGTGCGTGGCTTGGCCATTCGAGCACTCGATGATCTCGTCGTTGTTGAGTTCGCGCAGATGGTGTCGGGACCGATGTGCGGCAAGATGTTCGCCGACATGGGCGCCGAGGTCGTCAAGATTGAACCGCCGTGCGCCGGCGACGAAATGCGCGCGCATCCGCCGTTTCCCGGCGACGTCCCGCATCCCGAGAAAAGCGGCTCGTTCCTCTACCTTAACACCAGCAAGAAGAGCCTCACGCTCGATCCTTCAACGCCAACTGGCGCCGAGGTTTTCAGAAAGCTAATCGCGGGCGCCGACGTGCTGATCGAGAATCATCAGCCGGAATACCTCGACAGTATCGGGCTTGGCTACGAGGCGCTGAAGACGATCAATCCGAAGCTGATCGTCACTTCGATCTCGCCGTTCGGCCAGACCGGTCCGTATCGCAATTGGAAGGGTACCGATCTGATCGAATTCGCGATGAGCCTCACCGGTTACAACACGCCGACGATGGTCGATGATCCTGAGCGCGAGAATCCGATTCGCGCGCCGGGCCATCAGGCCGAGATGATGGGCGCGACGGCTGCGGCCGCCGCCACGATGTTCGCGATCTTTCATCGCGAGGCGACCGGCGTTGGCCAATGGATCGACGCGCCGTGCTGGCAGGCGATCGCGAGCACCTCGAAAATCGAGATGGCGGCGCTGACGTACGCGCGCCTGCCGTTCAGCCGGATGCGCGGCAACGTCGCGACCGGCCTCGAACCGCTGCGCTGCAAGGACGGCTACATCTACACGCTGTGGGCGGCGGATACGCACTACAAGGCGCTCAAGGCGCTGCTGCACAATCCGGTCGAGATGGAGAGCGAGGTCTTCGATTTGCTCGTGGGCCGCCAGGCGAACGACGACGTGCTGCGTCCGATGATCCGCGCGGAGTTGCTCAAGTACGACACCGAACATTTGGTCAGCGAAGGGCAGCGGCTCGGCCTCACGATCGGGCCGGTGTTCACGGTCGCGCAAGCCGCGAACCATCCGCATCTGCGCGCGCGCAACGCATTCATCGAGATCGATCATCCGATCGCCGGCCGCTTCCAGTATCCGCGCTCGCTGGTGCAGATGACCGCGACGCCGCCGATGCCGACGCGCGCGCCGCTGCTTGGCGAGCACAACGCGGAAATCTTAAGCCGCCTCGGCTACTCGCTCGACGAGCAACAGCGGATGCGCGCGGCCGGCGCGATCTGACGAGGGCATTAGGATGGCGAAAACTGCGACGGCACTTCCGCTCGAAGGAATCAGGGTCGCCGACTTTAGCTGGATCATCAACGGTCCGCAGATCGCGCAATGGCTCGCGACGATGGGCGCCGAGGTGATCAAGATCGAGTCGCAAGTCTATCTCGATATCGGGCGTATCAATCCGGCCGGGATGGCCGATCGCGTCGCCGGCCCCAACCGCAACGGCTATTACCACGCGCTCAACTACGGCAAGAAGGCGATCACGCTGAACCTGGCCACTGACAAGGGCCGCGAACTCGCCGACGAAATCATCCGCAAGAGCGATTTGGTCCTCGAATGCTTTCCTACGCCGGCCGCCAATAAACTCGGCATCACCTATGACCGTGTTCGCGCCGTCAAGCCCGACATCGTGATGATCTCCGTGTCGCTGCTCGGCAAGACCGGCCTCGAACCCGCGTCGTGGGTCGGATGGGGTCCGATGGCGTGCTCGTTCGTCGGCATGTTCGACGCGCAGGGATACCCGGGCGGACCGCCGCGCCAGACCGGCGGCACCTGGCCGGACTACGCGATCGCAAGCGCGGTTACGTTTCACGTGCTCGCCGCATTGCGCCATCGAAATCGCACCGGCGAAGGACAATGGATCGACGCCAGCATGGGCGAGACGGTCATCGGGCAGATGCCGGAACTGTACATGGATTATTTCATCAACGGCCACGACGGCGGGCGTCGCGGCAATCGCGACGACGCGATGGCGCCGCACAACACCTACCCGTGCGCCGGCGACGACAAATGGATCGCGATCGCGGTCGGCACCGATTCAGAGTGGGACGCGCTCTGCCGCGCGATGGGAAATCCGGCGTGGTGCCGCGATCCAAAATTCGCCGATCGATACGGCCGCCTAAGTCATCGCGACGAGTTGGATGCTCACCTCGCGCGATGGACTCGCGGCCATGAGCACATCGCATTGGCGCATGAACTGCAGCAGGCTGGCGTCGCGGCCGGTCCGGTGCTCGATAGCGTCGAAATCCACGAGGATCCGCATCTGTGGGAATGGGGCTTCTTCCGCAAGATCGACCATCATGAAGTTGGCGAGCGGATTTTGCCCAACATGCCGGTGCGGATGAGCAACGTGCCGGAACTCAACTACTCGATGCCGCCCGACTTAGGCCAGCACAATCGCGAAATTTTCGGCGGCCTCTTGGGCCTCTCCGATGCCGAAATAAAAATCCTGATGGAGCAGAAGATCATCTACTGAGAGTCTGCGAATCTTGACCGAGTGACGAACGACTCTTGTCATTCCGAGAAGTGTATGTGTCGGTCATGGATTATCCTCTGATTTGTGTTTCAGTAGTTCGTCCCATGTGCTCTGACGAAGCCTGAGCAGTAATTTTATCCAATCAGATTCCGTGAAAAGGTAGGTGTCATATTCGATACCGTCTCTAAGCGCTCGCCAGATGGCGTCCTCATACTTATTACCGCGTGAAGCCTCGTAGCAGAAACGCCGGAAATGCCACGCGAATAGGTCGCACGCCTGTAGTGGGCTCATCTGCTTGTCGTCTCTGAACTCCGGCCCTTTATTGATTAAAAGGTCGAGCAAATGCGGATTCTTCTCTTTGGCTGTCTTGACGAAGTTCTCAAACCCGATCTTGAGGCGCTGTTTCCGCTCCCCGCCATCGTCAAAGAGAATTTCGAGTAACTCTTTTGTTCCAGACTCCGCACACTTTTGCCCGTGTCTGATCAGCATCATTGTGAATATGTACTGAAAGCTCAGATAGTACGGATTCCGCATCATGCGGCGTTCGGCTGGCGTAATGACCGGGTGTACGGAAATAATCCGAAAGAACTCTCGATAATCCGAATGCTTCAACAAAAAAGACACGCCTCGCAGACGATGCTTCCGGATAATTGCTACAAATTTTAAAAGTCGCTCAACTCGCGCATCCGCATCGGTTCCCTTGAACAACTGGGACTCTCTTGCGTGGAGATAGGGTAATTTTGGTTCATGATCTAACTCGGCCTGCCAGTCATGGGCGAAGTCTTCCCAGACAGTTTTTTTACCGACGTAGCCAGCTAGCAGATAGACTGGCTCCTCTGTCTTGCCACTCTCATCAAACCACGCTTGCAGTACCATCAAGATACCTTCATCGCGGAGCGTTTTCGGTAGGCCCGAAAACAATGCTCCAATTAGTTCCCGATGCGAATTCTCCTGATCAATACCCCTGAACTCAGTTGGAGTTAACATTAACATAATCACCAACCTAGGGGGCGTGAGGAGGGTTCGGGTTTCGGACTGCGCGCTCAAGGAAGGGAGCGACGGAAACGGCGCCACGAGGGACCATCACGGATGGCATCAGCACCGACGGCACTGAGATAGATTGCTGCGATCGCAGCGATGATGCCGGTCCCAGGATCAGCAGGGCCGCGCCTATCTGCACAAGAGGCGTCAGTAATTTCCGGAAGACAAACCGGCCAAAGGCGACAGGAGTTACACCACGCGCCCGCGTTCCTCCCCCGAGGCGTCAAGGTCCTCGCCCGCGGCTTCAGCCGCCGCGATTCCGGGCAATGGGCTCAGTGCAGGCGCTGATCGAACTGCAGGATCGTTCCGTCGGGATCTTCGAACAAGGTGGTGAGGACCTTGCCGCCGCCTTTTTCGCCGTAAGCGATCGCGTCGGCTTCATACGGCGGAACGAGGAAGCGCACGCCGGCCTGCTCGAGCTTCTCCGCGCGCTCCTTCAGATCGTCCACCCAGAAAGCGAAATGATGCAGTCCCACCTGATGCAGCCTGAGCGGCTTGCCCGACGGCTCTCTTTCGAGCGTCTGCGAAAGAACGAGGAACCCTGAGTTGTTGCCCCATCGCATATAGACGGCGCGGCGCTTGCCTCGGCCGACGTTTTCGACGGCATCGAGCATCACCTCGAGTCCCAGCAGGTCGCGATAGAAGGGTAGCGCCCGCTCCATATCGCTTACGCCGATTGCGACGTGCGAGATTCCTTTCATGGTGTTCTCCTCGCGGCTATCTCGAGTTCAGTTGCGTTCAGCCATCCGTGTGACATCCGGCACGCTAGCGCGCTGTCAGTAGCCGGCGAATCCCATGTCGGTGGTCGCTTGCGCGTCGGGATCGGTGCAGACGTTGACCAGTGCCGTCTTGCCACTCTTGATGGCGCGCTCAATCGCGGGCCGGATCGCGTCCGGCTGCTCGACGAATTCGCCGTAACCGCCAAACGCTTCGACCATCTTGTCATAGCGCTGGAAACCTAAGTCGCGGCCGACGGCGCCGCCGGTCTGGCGCGAAGTAAATCCGCCGTTGTTCGACACCACGACCACGATCGGCAAGTGATGGCGAATCGCGGTGTCCATTTCCATCCCGTTCCAGCCAAATGCGCCGTCGCCGCTGAGCACCACCACGGGGAGATCGGGACGCGCGACTTTCGCGCCGATTCCGAACGGGATGCCGACGCCCATGCATCCGTGGGGGCCGGCATTGAGGCTGCATCGCGCCTGATAGATGGGAATCGATTGGCGCGCGAAATTCAATATTTCATGTCCATCGACGACCAGGATGGTATCGCGCGAAATGACATCCTTGACCTCGTTGCACAGGCGCAAGGGATGGATCGGAACCTTGTCGGAGTGCAGCAGCGGCGCCGATCGTTCCATGTTCGATCGATGCTTGACGGCGAGTTGCGCGACCCAATCAGACTCTGCTTTCGGATCGAATCTGCCGGCAGCTTCGGCAATCAACTGGCCGAGGACCAATTTGGCGTCGCCGATGATGCCGACGTTGGCGGCGCGATTGTGTCCGATCTCCTTGCCGTCGAGGTTCACGTTGATAAGCTTTGCGTCCGGTGAAAAACGCGGCGCCCGCATGAATGACAGCATCGAGTTGGCGCGCGCGCCGATCAGCAGCACCACGTCCGCTTCGCGAAAGGCGGTCGAGCGCGCCGCCGGGAACGATCGCTGATGATCCTCGGCAATCACGCCGCGCCCCTGCGGCGTGGTGAAAAAGGGGATGCCGGTCGCCTCGACAAATTTTTGCAGTTCGTTCTCCGCGCGCGACCACAGCACGCCGCTTCCGGTGAGGACCAGCGGCTTCTTCGCTTTGGCGAGAAGGTCTATCGCTTTGCGTATCAGGGCCGGGTCGCCGGCCGGCCGCGCGTCGGTGCGCGAGTTGCCCTCGACCCAATGAATCCGTTCCTCCTCGACTTTGCCCGATAGCACGTCGCCCGGAAGGTCGAGGTAAACCGGCCCGCGCTTACCGTCGAGCGCTTCTCGAAACGCGATGCTGATGTACTCGGGAATCCGATAACCAAGATCGACGCGATAGGCGGCTTTCACGATCGGCCGCATCATCGGAATTTGATCCATCTCCTGGAACGTGTCGAGCGTGGTACCGCGCATCGGCGCAGCTCCGCCGATTGCGATCACCGGCGTTGCGTCAGCCCAGGCATTGCCAAGACCGGTCACGAGGTTGGCGACGCCGGGACCCATCGGCGCGATGCAGATGCCGGGCTTGCCGGTAACCCGCGCATACGCATGCGCCATCATCGCGGCCGCCTGCTCGTGGCGCACGTAGATGCCCTTCATCCCGAGTTCGATGCATGCGCCAGCGGTGCCTCCGGTCGGTCCGCCCATCATGAAGAAGATGGTATCGACGCCTTCGCGCTTGAAACACTGAGCGATGATCTGTTCGCCGCGTAGAGTTCCCATCGTCGATTGCCTCCGGGCTGCGCGCCGTGCAACTCAGGCGGCAGCTATGCGGCAAGACGAGCAATACGCGGGTGCCTCTGTCAAGTGAATCAGCGAGTTGATCGGCGGCGCCGTATCGGGACTTGGCGATCAGCCTTCTCATCTCCGAGCGTGAGGGACTGAAGCAACTTGAAGGGTGCTGTGTCTGTGCCCAGCACCGGGTGAAAGTCGGGGCTAGTGGTTCGCAGTCTTGAGGCTGGCGGCTTCGACGCGGGCGCGCGCGAGTTGCAGCGCTTCGTTTACCGAGGCGTATTGAGGATCGAAAAAACTGGTCGCCGAGAACTTTTGCTCCGCCGCCTGCGCCTCTGCCAGCGCCGCGCCGCGATCGACGTTGTCCGGCGCTTCGGCACTGCTCGCGAGCACCGTCATCACGCCGTCCTTCACTTCGGCGAGACCGCCCGAGACGATCCAATGCATCGTGGCGCCGCCGGGCAGTTGTGCTTCGAGCACGCTCGGCACCAGCGAAGTGATGAAATTGATATGCTCGGCAAGCACCCCGAATTCGCCGAGCGGACCGACCGCCGAGACTTCCTCGACGTTGCTGTCGAACACGATGCCCGTCGGGGTGAGCAGCTTGAATGGAAACGTTTCCGCCATCGCAGTCTGCCGCGCTAGCGAGCCTCGCCGCGGGCGAGGCGCTCGGCCTTCTCGCGTGCCTCGTCGATGGTGCCGACCAGGTAGAACGCCTGCTCGGGCAGGTCGTCGCATTTGCCGTCGAGAATTTCGCCGAAGCCGCGCACCGTCTCTTTGCGCGGGACGTATTTGCCCGGAGTATTGGTGAACGGCTCCGCGACGAACATCGCCTGCGACAGGAATCGCTCGACGCGGCGCGCGCGCGAGACGACGATCTTGTCTTCCGGCGACAGTTCTTCCATCCCGAGGATCGCGATTATGTCCACCAAATCCTTGTAGCGCTGCAAGATCGCCTGCACACGGCGCGCGACGTCGTAATGCTCATCGCCGACGACTTGCGGATCGAGAATTCGCGAGGTCGAGCCGAGCGGATCGACCGCCGGGAAAATTGCCTTTTCGAAAATTTTGCGATCGAGCGCGGTGACTGCATCGAGATGCGTAAACGTCGTCGCCGGCGCCGGATCGGTGTAATCGTCGGCGGGCACGTAGATCGCCTGCACCGACGTGATCGCGCCTTTCTTCGTGGTCGTGATGCGCTCCTCGAGTTCGCCCATGTCGGTGCCGAGCGTGGGTTGGTAGCCGACCGCGCTCGGCATGCGGCCGAGCAGCGCTGAGACTTCCGAGTTGGCCTGCACGAAACGGAAATTGTTATCGATGAAAAAGATGACGTCCTTGCCTTCTTCATCGCGGAAATATTCGGCGACGGTAACTCCCGTCAGCGCGACGCGGGCGCGCGCGCCCGGCGACTCATTCATCTGGCCGTACACCAGTGCGGTCTTGGTGATAACGCCCGACTCCGTCAGTTCGCGGTAAAGGTCGTTGCCCTCGCGCGATCGCTCGCCGACGCCCGCGAACACCGACACGCCGCCGTGCTGCTTCGCGACGTTGTTGATCAACTCGAGAATCGTAACGGTCTTGCCGACGCCCGCGCCGCCGAACAGTCCAATCTTTCCGCCGCGCGCGTACGGGCAAATGAGATCGATCACCTTGATGCCGGTTTCGAGAATTTCCGCCTCGACCGCCTGATCGGCAAACGGCGGCGCGTCGCGATGAATCGGCATCAGCTTCTGGCCCGTGATCGGTCCCGCCTCATCGACGGGGTCGCCGGTCACGTTCATGATTCGCCCGAGCGTGCCCGGGCCGACCGGCACCGAGATCGGCGCGCCGGTGTTCGACGCTTCCATGCCGCGAACCAGCCCGTCGGTCGAGTCCATCGCGATGCATCGCACGGTGTTCTCGCCGAGATGCGACTGAATTTCGAGCACCAGATTGTCTGCTTTGTCGCTGATCGACGGATTGGTCACTCGAAGCGCCGTGAAGATCGGCGGCAGGCGGCCCGCGCCGAACTCGACGTCCACGACGTTGCCGAGCACTTGATTGATTCGTCCGGTAGCTACTTCGTTCGCCATAAAGAATGTGTTCCTGCTCGTGCGTGCGTGAAACTTTAAGTGCCGCGCAGCGCCTCGGCGCCGCCGACGATATCCATCAATTCGCGCGTGATTTGCGCCTGGCGCGCGCGATTCATCTCAAGCGTGTACTGCGCGATCATCTCGATCGCGTTGTTGGTCGCGCTGTCCATCGCGGTCATCCGCGATCCCTGCTCGCTCGCCTCGGCCTCCAGCAACGCGTGATAAATCGCCGCTTCGAGGTATCCGCGCAGCACCACCGGCACCAGCTCAGCGCGGCTCGGCTCGACCAGGTAATCGATCTTGGGCGCGTCAGCCTTGGAAATTACTGCTTCGATTTCCGCGCCTTCCTTGATTCCCGCATCGCTCGGCGGCTTCACCGGCAAGAGGCGCTCATAGGTTGGTTTCTGCGACAGCGCTGACTTGAACATGGTGTAAACGATCCCGGCTTCATCGATCGCGCCGCTGCGATAATCGTCCAGCACCTTGGTCGCGATATCGCGCGCAAGGCCGATCGTCGCGAGCTTCGGCACGTTATTGACGCGCGAAAGAGCAACCGGGATTCCGGCGCGCCGGAAGTAGTCGACGGCTTTCCTGCCGATCGCAAACAGCTCGATCGCGAGTCCACGGGTGCGAATCTCACGCTGAGTTTCCTCGGATTTGCGCAACAGAAAACTGTTGTAGCCGCCCGCGAGGCCGCCGTCCGACGACACCACGATCAGCAGCGATCTTTTCTGCGCGCCCTCGACCGGCCCGACCGAGATTCCCTCCGACGTGAGCAGCGAGTCCGCGACCCGCGCCAGCGCTTCGCTGTATGGCAGCGCGTTGGCGAGCGCCTCCTGCGCACGGCGGAGCCGCGCGGCCGAGACCAGTTTCATCGCACGCGTGATCTGCTGGGTCGATTTGACCGACGCGATCCGGCTGCGGATTGCCTTGAGCGATGCCATCGTCGAGCGCGGAGGTTAAGCCGCCGTTGCAGCGCCCTTGTTGTTCTCAGCTAGGAACGACTGCTCATACACGTCGAGTCCGGCTTTGATCTTCTTCTTCAAATCGTCGGTGAGCTCGCGCTTTTCGCGCACCTCGGTCAGCAAGTCGGCATGGCGCGCGTCAAAGTTCGCGTACAATCCCTTCTCGAACGGACGAATCTGCTCGACGGTGAGCTTGTCGAAGTAGCCTTCGTTCGCCGCGAAGATGATCAGCACTTCTTTCTCCATCGGCAGGGGATCGTACTGATTCTGCTTCAGCATCTCGGTTAGCCGCGCGCCGCGAGCGAGCAGCCGCTGCGACGAGGCGTCGAGATCCGAGCCGAACTGCGCGAACGCCGCCATCTCGCGATACTGCGCGAGGTCGAGCTTGAGCGTGCCGCCGACCTGCTTCATCGCTTTGACCGCGGCTGAAAATCCGACGCGCGAAACCGAGAGTCCGACGTTCACTGCCGGCCGCACGTTCGAGTTGAAAAGATCCTTGTCGAGAATGATCTGGCCGTCGGTAATCGAGATGACGTTGGTCGGGATGTAAGCCGAGACGTCGCCTTCCTGCGTCTCGATCACCGGCAGCGCGGTCAGCGAACCGCCGCCCATCTCGTCACTCATCTTGGCCGCGCGCTCGAGCAAGCGCGAATGCAGATAAAATACGTCGCCGGGATATGCCTCGCGTCCGGGCGGACGGCGCAGCAGCAACGACAACTGCCGATACGCCTGCGCGTGCTTGCTCAAATCGTCGTACACCAGCAGCGCATGCTTGCCGTTGTCGCGAAAATATTCGCCCATCGTGCATCCGCTGTATGGCGCGATAAACTGCAGCGGCGCGGCTTCCGACGCGGTCGCCGCGATCACCGTGGTGTATTCCATCGCGCCGGTGCGCGTTAGCCGCTCGACCACCTGCGCGACCGTCGAGCGCTTCTGCCCGATCGCAACGTAGAAGCACTGCACGTTCTGCCCGCGCTGATTGATAATCGTATCGATCGCAATCGCCGTCTTCCCCGTCTGCCGGTCGCCGATGATCAGTTCGCGCTGGCCGCGTCCGATTTGCAGCATCGAGTCGATCGCCTTGATCCCGGTCTGCATCGGCTCCTTGACCGGCTGGCGTTTGACGATTCCCGGCGCCTTGATTTCGATTCGCCGCGTCTCAGCCGCCTTGATCGGTCCCTTGTCGTCGATCGGCTGGCCGAGCGCATTCACGACGCGCCCCAGCAGTCCCTCGCCGACCGGCACTTCCGCGATTCTGCCGGTCCGCTTGACCTCGTCGCCCTCTTCGATTGCCGCCGGGTCGCCAAACAGCACCGCGCCGACGTTGTCCTCTTCGAGGTTCAGCACCATCCCGTAAATCTGATGCGGAAATTCGAGCAGCTCGCCCGACGCCGCGTTCTGCAGCCCGTAGATACGCGCGATTCCGTCGCCGCACGACAGCACGCGGCCCGTTTCGCGCACCGCGATACTGCCCTCGAAGCCTTTGATCTCGCCTTTGAGGATCTCGCTGATTTCTGATGGTCTGATTTCCGCCATAACTTGTGTTCTTTTACCCCGGCCCTAACCTGCCAGCCGGCGCTTCGCCTCGTCGAGGCGATTTGCAAGACTGCCGTCGTATATTTTGCCGCCCAATTCCGCTGTCACGCCGCCGAGCAGAGCGGCATCGACTTTTATGGTGGGAATAATCTTTTTGCCTGCGATCGCCTCGAGGCCCGCGACGACGCGCTTGATCTCGTCGTCCGACGGCTGAATCGCAAACGTCAGCGTTGCGCGCTCGCGCCCGAGCATTTGATCGACGAGATCGCGATACGCCTCGGCAATCGCGCTGAGTTCTCGAATCCGTCCATGCTGCGCGACGACAACTGCGAACGATCGCAGCGGAAAGCTGAGCTCCATCCGCTCCGCGATCTTCGCCATCGCTTCCTGCCGCGATTGCTCCGACAATTCCGGCGAGGTCAATCGCTCAACGAGTTCCGGCGAATCGGCCATCGCGGCCAATCGCTCGAGTTCGGCGCCCCACTTCTCCAGGGCGCCCTTGTCGGCCAGTTCGAGCAATGCGCGCGCGTAGCGTCTCGCGACTCGAGAACCCTTCATCGCGTCGCGCCTTCGCCGAGCTTGTCCATGAAGCCGTCGATCAGCCGGCTCTGATCCGAGCGCTCGAAGTTGCGCGCGATCAAATCGCGCGCAAGCGTCGCCGCCGATTCGGACAAGCGCTCGCGAACCCGCCGCTGCGCCGCCTCGGAGAGCGCATTGGTGCTGAGTTCGGTGTCGCGATGGATCCGCTCCTGCCCGGAGCGGGTGACGTCCTCGATTTTCGCGACCTGGAACGCAGTCTCGTTCTGAATCTCATCGGCGAGTTGCTTCAGCTCGGAGTCGAGCGAAGCGAGCTTGGCCGCGGCCTGGTTGGCGAGATCCTGCGCGCCTTTAAACGCGCTCTCCGCGCGCGAGAGCGCGCCGCGAACCGTGGCCGCCCGATCGGCAAAAAATTTCCGCGCCGGCGGACCGACGAAATAAATCAACACGGAGACGAACAGGATAAAATTGATCGCGAAGAACGCGAACATCGACCACGAACCGCGGTCCTCGGCGGCTTCCTCCGCCGCGAACGCGAGCGCGGGAAAAACCGCGGCGGCGACAATCGCCCCCGATACGATCCATTTTTTCATTGGCTAATCGAATTTATCAAGCGAACTTCGCTATGCGCTAGTCGTTTCCAGTACTCTTGCCCGATACCGCGCCGCCGTTCAGCGGACGGCCCAGCACGCGTTCGGCCAGTTGGCCCGCAAGATCGCGCCCCATCTGCTCGAGCTCGTGTTCCGCCGTCTTGAGCTCCTGCTCGATCTTCGCGCGCACCTGCTCGAGCGATTCGCGCGCTTCGGCCTTGGCCGCTTCCATTATTTCGGCGGCGCGCGCCTCCGCGTTGCGGCGCTCGGTCTCGCGCCGCGCGATCGCGTCGCGTCTGACGGCGGCGAGTCGCGCCTCGCGATCTTCCTCGGCGGCGCGCGCTTCCCGGAGCAATTGCTCGGTGCGATCGTTCAAGTCCTTGAACCTGCGCTCGCGCTCGGCAAGCAGGTTCAGGAATGGCTTAAAAAACAGCCGGCTGAATATAAACCAGAAAATGAGGAACGAAACAATCAGGGTGAAAAATATCCCCCAATTCGGCGGGATATGCATTTTACGGCGTCTCCCCTGCGGGGATTTTCAGAACATTCTCCATCTCGGGATAAGCGGACGTCGCGGCGTGTGAAGCTCCGCGCTCCGGTCGGGTCAGATCAGGCCTGCTTCTGCCCTCCGGCCGCCTGCGCCATGCGTTCCTCCTTGGGGAACACCGTCACCTTGCGGTCTTCGCGCACGCCTTCCGGCTGCATCGAGCAATGACCTTCGAACAGCGCGCCTTCCTGCACCACCAGCACCGGCGCCGAGAGATTGCCGTTGACCTTGGCCGAGGGACGAATCTCGATTCGCTGCGACGCGATAATATCGCCGCTCACCTTGCCCGCGACCGTTACCGCCGCCGCACGTATCTGCGCCGTCACCACCGCGCTCTCGCCGATCGTGAGCGCGTCCTTGGCGTTGATCTCGCCATCGACTTCGCCGTCGATTCGCGCGGGACCTTCGAACGAAATCTTGCCGCTCAGCTTGGAACCGCGATCGAGATAGGCGCGCGCTTCGCCGCCCGCAGCTCCACCGGCGCGGCCCGTCTGCGAACCGGCCGAGCCTTGAAGATTTGGCTGCGTGGATGAAGCAGAGGAGGCCGGCGGAGTGGTCGTCGGTTGAAGCTTGGGGTTCTTCTCGGGTTCCTTGGTGAATAGCGCCATCGCGATACACTCCTCAGCGTACTCGGGAAACCCCCGCGTCGCGCTCCAGCATTTTGAGTTTAGGCATGGCTATTAACCGATGCAATTGGAGGTGTCAAATTTATCGCGCCTGTCGATGCGGCTCGATTTCATCCGAGTTGCAAAATAGCCTCGATTTGCGCCGCGATTCATGCGCGCAGCGTCATCGGCATTGTGGAAAATCGATTAAATCGAGCTTACCCGTTGCTTCACGCGAACCAAGGCCTAAGCTTAAAGGCAGACTTTTTCTTCCCCGACGTTCTCGTCCAAGGAGCAAGATTAATACGATGGCATCGAAAGCGATCCCCGAAAAATTCCTCGACCTGTTCACCGGCAAGAAGGCGTTCGCGAATATCGCGACCGTGATGCCCGATGGCACGCCGCAAGTCACGCCAATCTGGTTCGACTACACCGGCGGCAAGATTCGCATCAATACGGCGCGCGGCCGGGTGAAGGATCGCAACATGAAGGTCGGCGTCAAGGTCGCGCTCGCGATCATGGACCCCGACAATCCGTATCGCTACATCCAGGTGCGCGGTCCGATCGTGAACGAGACCGAAAACGGCGCCGACGCGCATATCGACAGCCTCGCCAAAAAATACATGAACCAGGACAAGTATCCGTTCCATCAGCCCGACGTGAAGCGCGTGATCTATGAGATCGAGCCGGCATCGGTGCAGGTGATGGGCTGATCGCTCGAAAAGAGTTAACCGCAGATTTCAAGAATTGCGCAGACTAAAGAAAAAGGGGCGGCTCATCGAGCCGCCCTCTTCATTTGTAAAATCCGAATCTGCATAACCACCTCGTTGTCACTCTGAGGCGAAGGCTGCGCAGCCCCGTTCGATGGACTCAGGGCAGGCTCCGAGTCCCGGATCTTTTTTCCTTCGCTAAGCGTCGCACCGGGATCCTTCGACTCCGGCAGCCTCTGCTCAAGATGACGGAGTGGGAGCCTCTGCTCGAAATGACGATGCAGTTCTGTGTCATCCCGACGGAGCCTGGCGACGAGGGAACCCGGATCCGGGATTTCTCGCTGCGCTCGAAATGACACAGAGGCGGCAGACAAGCAGAGACAGCGCGTCATCTTGAGCAGAGGCCGTCTTTTCGATACCTCGCCCGCTTTTCGTTTCACCGCACCGCTTCGCATGCGAGCGTGGATCGACGCGCGCGTCGTACGTCGCGCCGCAGGGCGGTGTCAGGCGGCGGGTTCGAGCATCGCCAGGCGCTCGAAGAAATCGGGGAACGTCTTGGCGACGCAACCGGGGTCGTTGATGGTGACGCCACGCAGCTTCAGCCCGGCGATCGCGAAACTCATCGCGATTCGATGGTCGTCGTACGTCTCGATTGTCGCGGGATGCATCGTGGACGGCTGAATCTCGAGTCCGTCCTCCTTGTCGATCACAGAAGCACCAAGCCTTCGCAGTTCAGTCGCGAGCACGCGGATACGATCGCTCTCGTGATGCCGGATAAACGCGACGTTGCGAATGATCGTCGGCGATGATGCGAACGGAGCGATCGCCGCGAGCGTTGGCACCATGTCCGGCATCGAATTCATCGCGACGTCCACACCGGCGAATTGTCCCGTGCCGATCACTTCGACGAAATCCGGATGCCACGCGACACGCGCGCCCATCCGCTGCAGCACGCCGAGAAATTCGAGATCGCCCTGCACCGAATGCGACGTAAGTCCCTTGATTCGCACCGTACCGCCAATCAGCGCCGCGGCTGCCGCAAAATAACTCGCGCTCGAAGCGTCGGGCTCGACCGCGAAGCGTTGCGCGCGATACCACTGGCCGCCCGGCACCACGATCAGATCGCCGTCGCGCGAGCCATGCACGCCCCACGCTTCCATCAGGCGGAGCGTCATGTCGATAAACGGGCGCGCGGTCTCGCCGATCACGCGGAGCCGCAGCCCGGATTTCCAAATCGGCGCCGGCATCAGCATCGCGGATACGAACTGCGATGAGACGCGCGCATCGATTGAGGTTTCGCCGCCTTCGAAACGGCCGCGCGACATATCGACGATCACCGGGGGGCAATTATTGTCGCGCTCGCTGTAGATGCTCGCGCCGAGACGTTGCATCGCGTCGAGCAGCGGGCCGATTGGCCGCTGGCGCATCCGCTGGTTTCCGTCGATCCTGAAACGGCCTTGCCCGAGCGTCAGCATCGCGGCCAGGAATCGCATCACGGTGCCCGCGCCGCCGACGAAAATCTCCGCGCCGTGATGCGGAATGATCCCGCCGCGCCCGCCGACCGTGATTCGGCACGCCGCCTCGTCGGACTCGACGATAAACCCCAGCGCGCGGAGCGCGCCGGTCATGTAGCGCGTGTCGTCGCTCATCAAGGCGGCGTCGATCACCGAGCGTCCTTGCGCCATCGCCGCCAGCAGCATCGCGCGGTTGGTGATGCTCTTCGAGCCGGGCACGCTGACGGTCGCGTCGAGCGGCCGGCTGAGCGGAGTTATTTCGATCTGATTCACGGAAAGGCACGTAGCGATCGAGTATGCACAGATTAACCGCGCGCCTCATTCAGCCACAAGCGCCCGGCCGCGCAGCGACCGCCGCTATAGAGGCAACATTACCAGTTGCGCGCTTTGTGACTCTACGATTAGATTATTGACAGCTACAGAAAGTAGGTATCGTGGCGGGAGGTCAAAATCGAATGAGACGCGCTCGATTCACAGTTTCAATTGCGTTGCCGCTCGCGACGCTGGCGATAACGATCGTAGTGGGCGGCGCCGCATCCGCGCAGACGATGGGCGAATACGCGAGCACGACGGCGATGTCCACCGCGCGCAAGCCCGCTGCGGCCGCGATGCCTGAGCATCGCACCTGGGAGACCAACAAGTGGGGCGGCAGCTTCAGCGACCGCGTGGGGAAGGGTTCGGGCGGCGATTTTTCATCGCGCGCATCGGCCGGCAAAGGCGAGACCAGCAACGAATCGCGATGGCCCGGTTCGTCGATCGGCGAGATGAAAACGGGCGATACGAAACGATTCGATAGCGGCGAGCGGTTCAAGAGCGACGAGAAACGTTTCGCCGGATCCGAGCGCACCCGCTTCGGCGGCGACAAGGATCGCTTCGCGCCGTCAAGGTTCCACGACAACCAGGGCCTCGACGAGCGTTACAACAGTTCGGGACTCGACACGCGCTATTCAGACCACTAGATCACTGACGCCCGGGGCGATCCGCGCCGGCAGCGAGTGATTTTCGGCGGTCGGCGATCCAGTCGGAGAGCATCGCGCGATCGGCGTCATTCATGCTGGCCGCAGGATGCGTCGCGATGTAGTACCACGGCGGCATCGCGCCGCTTTTGAGTAATCGCGCAATATTCTCTAGCTTGCGATCTTCGGTGCCCGGGTCGGTCGCATAATCCTGCCACGCCGAGAAGTTCAGGCGGCGGCGGCCTGCGGCGACCTCGCCGCGAACCCAGAATGAAATGGGCGGCAGGTAGCTGTACCACGGCCATCGAGTCTGATCGGAATGGCAATCGTAGCAGGCGCGCTGAAGGATTTCGTGGACTGGCGCGGGCGCGCGCAATTCACGCGCGGGAAGTTCGGGTTGCGCGGCGCACAGCGATTTTGCGGCGATTAGGATTGCGGCGGCGACCATCGCCGCGATACACGGAAGAATTATCGTGAAATCGGGACGCCGCGAATCAGCGCGAGACAATCTGCCCCTTAACGGCGCCGTTGCTGAAATCGTCCACGAACGCATAACTGCCCGGCGACAGCGGCGGCAGATTCACCGTGATGGTCTGACCCGGCTGCACGACCCGCTCGCGGTTCAATTCGAAGCTCTCGAACTCGATCACGGCGTCGCCCAGGTTGGTGACCTGCAGCTTGACCGGCGTGTTCGCGGGCAAGGTGAGGCTGGCCGGCTCGACGCGTCCATTGTGAAAGTTCAACCGGGAATAATCGTCGTCCGCGCGCGACGTCGAGGGCACAGCGATGGCGGCGAGCAGGGAGGCAAGGGCAATCGCGAGAGTCGCGGAATTGGCTGATCGGTTTGGCATCGAATGGTCCCGCTAACGAGATTGAGAATGATTCTCATTTACGACAACGCCGCCCGATTGTCAAGCGCGATCATTCTCCGTTCGGCGAGCGCGATCATTGCGCGAGAGGCGGCGGCGCGAACGTGATCTTGCCATCGATGATGATGAGCCTCAAACCTCCCACCATTCCCCGTCATTTGCTGGCTGTACATTTGGGAAAAAGCTCCGAAAGCGCTGGGGAGCGAAGCTGTGAATTGGAACGAGGCGCTTTGGCTCAAGCGCTTTCACCAGACGTTTCAAATCAGAGATGCCGGCGTGGCCCGACGTGTGGTGAATCTCGAAGGCCACTTTGCGGGTCACACACCAGGCCTGAAGATCAAATCCGTCTCGCTCCAGGTAACCCGGCCAAAGCGAATAGAAAAGCTTGGCTCCTCGCAGCGCATTCTCGAGGTCAGCCGCCATCGATGGCCGAAAGATCATCATCAAGTCGCTCGCACACCTCGCGATCTCTTCAGGGTAGATCCGTTTAGGATAGTATGGAGCTACCAGGTCGAAGCTCTTCTCTCGTACGATCCGCCGTTTCATTGCTGAGGGCAGAAAAACCCGCAAATCATTGCCGCGGGGACTAGGCAAACTCTTGCGCCCGAGCGCGTCAAGAATGTGTGCCAGATATAGGTCAGCGACGAAGGTCCGGCCAGCACGCTTGCTCGCTTTGAAGAAGGTTACAAATCGATCGATGTTCTGAGCGGAAAAGTAAGCGAGCGCCAAGCCGGGCGTGACTTTCAGGCTTTCAAAAATCTCTCGCTCCAGCTCAGCTTCCGATTTGGCGACTTCCTTCCCGTTCTCACGCCCGATCGTGGTGCCCTCCATCAGAAGCACGTCCACCGGCTTCGGCGCCGTCTTCAGAAATTGGTCGAAGAGACGCGCCTTGCGGCCGTGTCCCCGGAGGTCGGCCGAATAGAAAAGGCTTTGGCCGTCAGCCTCGACCAAAAAGGAATAAGCGTCAAAGGCGGAATGATCGTTCAAAAAAGGCGTGATCTTAAACGGTCCGACCTCGAAGCAAACTCGGTGCTGGTAGTGCGTGACATTCTGAAATACGACGCCGAAGGAGCCAAAGGGAATGGCAGCGCGGAGAATCTTCTCGGCATCGCTGCCGATAAAAACGCGAGTGCTCGATCGCGCTTTTTGGATGAGCCCGTAGTGGTCGAAATGCGGATGAGAGACGACGATGCCGAGAAAGTTGCGATCCTCTACCTGCAAGCCTTCGATTTGAGGCAGTTTCACATTCGCTGGATCGGGCGCAGTCAGAGGCATTCCCATGTCGAGCAACAGCGTCTTCCCGCCCGAAGACAGCTCGATGCAATTGCCGCCAACCTCCTTCGTGCCGCGATGTATTCGGACACGCATTTGTTCTAACTGATTAAGTGCCGGGGATCAGAAACCGAAGCGAGGAAAAACTGCTCCTCGATCAGTGATCGGATTTCCGAGATGGTATCCGGACTAACATCGGCGTTCCGCCTACCTTTCACTTCCAAGTGAGCGAGCTTGCCGGGACTGTGAACTACAAGCACCGTCGCCCGCTCCGAACCGTTCCAGGAATAGAAGTACACAGCTCCCTCGAGGACTTCCGCTATCAATTTGTGAAGGCAGCTTCGCATTTCTCGCGCTTCATGCTGCATTTCGGCGGACGAGGTTATCGGGTTCAAGCGATCATTTCCGGGTATTGGGGGCTCCGGGAATTGCTCTCGCGATAGCAATCGCTCGCGCCATGCTTGCAGACGCGACTTTAATTCGCGAAGAGATTTTACTCGACTCAAAGACTTGACCACGCCGCGTTGAAGCTCGCACGACAAGTCCCAGAGGTGCGCCTTGAACGTAGCCTTAATAGCCACGACAGCCTCAGGCTTTTCGAGAATTGGCAGCAGGTTGGGCAAACAGATCCAGTCTGGAAGCGCCCAGATCGCGCGCAAAATAGCGGGCGAGAGGTGCTGTGCGTGCGCAAGTACTTTTGCGGTTTTCGGTTGTCTCAGATATCCGCCCAACCTCACGTAATCAGCGCGCCGGCATTCGGTAGTGTTCAGTTTGGCGAGAACCTTCAGGCCCGAGTCAGGCCAAGCGGAACCATCGCAGAGGCGTCCGAGAAGCTCGCCGCGCTTCTCGTGCATCATAGCATTCATCAGGAAAATTCTCGCTTCAGAACTGAGCTTGCGGGCGTCTGCCAGCGTGAGGCCCGCGCAAACGTAGTGCGGCCCTGAATTGCGAAGTTCCGTCAGCAAGAACTGCTCAAAGCTCGGAATCGTGCGAACACCTTCCGCGAGGACGGTTCTCCATCGAGTGCCGAAAGCCGACTCTGGAATCCATTTCGCGTTCCCAACACATCTATCCTGGGTAACCGAAGAGGGATCGGCGGATTGACTGTGATCGGGTCTGTTGTCAGCGACCATTGCCTAAGGTTCTTGGAACCTTACCCCACGGACCAGGCCTTTTGCATTACCGCGCAAGATCACTCGATCCTTCCCGAGACAGTCCTCGAGTTTTTTTTGGTGCGGCGTCCAGGCAGGCCCCGGTTTCTGGTCGTCATCGAAGCCAAACACGACGAGACGCGGCTCGGTATTGACGATGATAGATTTTTGTTCGGACACCATCGTAAGAAAGCGGCGACGCTTGCTATCTTGCGGGACGCAATTCGATTTCAACATATCGGCGCAATGAAGCTTATACGCCTTGACGATGTCGTCCTGATTGTTATTGAGCAACTTTTCGTACGTTGCGATTTGTTTGAGAACTAGTGGGGTGCCACTAGATCTGAGTTCTTGATTGGCAAAGTGTTTCGCTTCAAAGAAAGCCAACTTGAACCCCGCACCGTCTTTTTGAACGGCAACGAAATCGATCCGAAGGTTGTGGTGTGATTTGCTAAGGACAGTCTCTTCGGGAGGAGGATCGTCGTCCTCACTTGAATCACCTGAATCACGGAAAGCTACTTCGACGTCTATAATGTTCGGGTTCGCGAAGATGATTTCGCTGACTCCGTACTTTTCTTCACCCGCGTACGGCTTACTGGCTCGCTTGAGGAGATCCAGATCCGAGAAGTCCGGGATGAATGCACTGATGCCACCAGCACCCTTGGGTGATTCGGCTTGGCCGTCTATCACCCTGCAATACTCAGGCTTCAGGCGGGGGTTCAGGAGGTATTTGTAGTGGACCTTCCCGGCTAGTTTTCCGCCACTCAGTTCGAGCTTGAGCAAACGGTTCCCACGGTAGTACACGCACACGCATGTTTTGCGCGGCGCGATGAACAGCTCTGGATCTTCTACGATGGATTTCCACCAAGCGCTTCCACTGTAAGCGGCAGCTAACGCCTCGACGAAGTTTTTCTCGAGTCCGCGCCCTAGAATTTCCATAGCTCTATTGTAAGCTCAGTTAGAGTCTGATCAGCGTAGCCAGCTTTGAACGCGCAGCGCACAACCTTAAGTTCACGGCAGAGTGGCCCGCCGCCCGATTGTCAAGCGCGATCATTCTCCGTTCGGCGAGCGCGATCATTGCGCGAGAGGCGGCGGCGCGAACGTGATCTTGCCATCGATGATGTCCTTCTCGGCCGCACTCGCCCGCGCGATCGCCGTCTCGGGGACTCGATCCTTCAACTTCTCGTTGTAAACGACCTTGACCATCCCTTCCTTCATGCCCATCTCGAACATCCCCGGCTTGAAGGTTCCAGCTTTGACCTGGGTGGCGACGCGCAGGAACGCGCCGGGAATGTCCGCGACCGCGTCGGCCAGCACGACGTCGGGCGCGAGGCTTGTCTGGCCCCGGTGCGAGCCGAACGCATAGACGTGCGCCTGCCGCGCTGCCAGAAAGACGCCGAGGCTTGCCGCGTCCGCGTTGCCGATCAGCAGGTCCGCATGCTGAGCGATCTGATCGAGCGCGGCCTTCTTCGCCGCGGGGACATCGTCCAGCCGGCCGACGAAGCTCACCAGGACTTTTCCCCGTGGATTGATCGATTCGAAGCCGCGCGTGAAGCCGTCGAAGGCGAGCTTGATCCCCGGTATCTGCCCGCCGCCGACCGCGCCGGCGATGCCCGATTTCGACATACTCGCCGCGAGCATGCCCTCGACGTAGGCAGCCTCCTCGAGCTTGAAAACCAGCGAAGCGACATTCGCGCTCGAGGCGCCGCCGGAAGTGACGACGAACACCGTTCTGGGGAACGCCACCGCAACTTTAAGCGTCGGGGTCGTGTATTCGTAGCCGTGGGCGAAGATCAGGTTGAAGCCGCGCGAGGCGAAATCGGCGAGCGCCTTTTCGGCGTCGGCTGGAGACGTGGTTTGAACCACCTCGCTGACGGCGGCCAGATTGTCCTTTACGTGTTGCATCCCGTCGAAAGCGGCGGCGTTCCATCCGGCGTCGCTGACCGAGCCGGGGGTAAGGAGTGCGACCTTGAACGAAGTGGCCTCGTGGGTGACTTCGTCGGGAGTGCGCGGCGAGCGCTTGCATCCCAACGCGGCAATCGACACCGCCACTAGCATCGCACTCAGGACGGTCATCATGGATTTGTGTGGCATAAGGGGCGTCCTTCGCAGTTTTGACACGAATCGGACACTACAATCAGTCATCTGCCGTATCCGCTAAGCGATCTCGACGATGTGAGACCCTCAGTCGCAATGAATGCGTTGCGGCGTGCGCTTTCGATTCCCAATTCGGATATGGGCCATTTGGCCAATTGCGACCTTAGCATCAATTTCGCGATCGTCAGCAACCATGTCGTCCCGAAATGAGTAAGAACAGTTCGGGGTTATCGTATCAGCCTTCAACACACCGCAACGCGCCTCAACTCCTGATTCGATCACGTCAAGTCAGGCGCCTTTTGAAACTTCCAGATAGACAATCACGGTTTACCGCGGAGGTGGCTATGAGGCGCATCTCTGATCGGCTGGCCCGGCGACGGTTATCTTCTCTGGCTGCGCTACGTGCGACGTGCATTCTGTTCGCAGCATTTGGGTCAGATAGTCATCATGCGTTTGGGCGGCATACCGGCGGCCTACGGAGTTTTGAGGCGAAACTGCAACTGGGGGCTTTATTGACTATCGAAGCTGGGGCGAGTATTCGATTATCTCGGCAATTACGCGATTAATCGCTCGCGGCAGGGGGAAAGCTTGGTCGAATCGATGAGGCTCACGAAAGCTATCGGCAAAGCAGCCGCATCGCTGGCGTTGGTCGCGATGCTGTCACTTGTCCTCGCACGACCCGCACGCTCCGAATCACAAGTTCCCTTTCCAGCCCCCAAGACCATCCAGCCGAACATCGATTTCTGGGTCCAAGTTTTCACCGCGTACTCGTACCGTGACTTCGTCATTCTGGATCGCGACAACGTCTGGCGCACCTATCAAATCTATCGTTTGCCCGGCGAGGGTCAGCCGTCGCGCACGGATATCGAATGGGCCAACGCCTACTTGAAGACCAAGTACGGCGCGATCCTGACGCGCCTCGGCTCGGGCCGCGAGCCATCGAACTGGGAAGAACGGCGCGTGGCCGCGATGTTCAAGGGCGAGCCGCTGAGCGCCTACAACGAGGCGGCGCAGAATCTCCGCGTGCAGGAAGGACTCTGCGAGCAGTTCCGCGAGGGCTTGCTGCGGAGCCGCTACTATCGGCCGACGATGGAGAAGATCTTCAAGACGGCGGGCGTGCCGCCCGAACTGGTGACGCTGGCGCACGTCGAATCGGGCTTCCACGGCGGCGCGAAATCAGGCGCGGGCGCGGTCGGTATCTGGCAGTTCACGCGCGGCACCGGCAAGCAGTACATGAAGATCACGCCGTATCACGACGATCGGCTGAACCCGGTGCGTTCGACCGAGGCCGCGGCCAAGCTTTTGCGCGCGAACTATGAGACGCTTGGTGATTGGCCGCTGGCGATCACCGCATACAACTATGGCACGGGCGGGACCGCGCGGGCCGCGAGCATCTATGGCGGCGACTACTGCAAGATGGTCGAGCGGTACAATGGGCCGCGTTTCGGCTTTGCGGTAAAGAACTACTACTCTGAGTTCCTGGCCGCACTTCACGTGCATCGCTACGAGGACAAGTATTTCCCCGGAATTGCCGACGAGGCGACGATACGTCCGGCGCCGATCAAGTGCGATCTTACGCCGCCCAAGAGTGCGAGGAAATCGCGCACCGCGAAAGTCCGCAAAGTTTCGACCAAAGCATCGCATCGAACCAAGAGCCAACAAAAAATCTGACCGCGCCCCGCAGTGATTTGCGCGTCGATCAGCCGCGAGTGCTGGGCGCCAGGATTCGATCCTTGGATCTCATTGCGCGAAAACTCTCACGTTCGCGCAACATTGCAGAAGGAGCCGGGATTCTTCGGCTGCGCAACCTTCGCTTCAGAATGAGCGGGCGCAGCGCGGCGCGTTGCTCTGGAAATGGGGCGTGGTTGTGGTAGTAAGGAGTGCGCAGCCGCGTTTTGGGGCTCGATGCTATTGGCCTCGCGATCGTGACACGACAGTCCACGATCGTGAACTTGACAAGGGTCGAGTGCCGCGACGCGCGCGCGATATTTATTACTCGCCGACTACAAGGAGCAATTGGATGAAAGCTGCTGTGTTTCACGGACCGAAGCTGCCGCTCAGTATCGAGGATGTCGAACTCGACAAGCCGCAGGATCGCGAGGTCCTGATCAAAACGTTCGCGAGCGGCGTGTGCCATAGCGATCTGCACTTCGTCGATGGATTTTATCCGTATGCGGCGCCGGCCGTACTGGGGCATGAGGCGGCGGGAATCGTCGAGGAAGTCGGACGCCAGGTGACGTACGTGAAGCCGGGCGACCACGTGATTTGCTGCTTGTCGGTGTTCTGCGGCAATTGCGAGCAG
This sequence comes from Candidatus Binatus sp., assembly GCF_030646925.1. NCBI lineage: Bacteria > Candidatus Binatota > Binatia (SeqCode) > Binatales (SeqCode) > Binataceae (SeqCode) > Binatus (SeqCode) > Binatus sp. (SeqCode). The sequence continues at coordinate 29,898 of NZ_JAUSKL010000033.1, forward strand.
TGCATGTCGGGGCATCCGAATCGATGCTCGAACAAGGTGGCGACGCAGCGCGACCCCAAGGACAAGCCGCGCATCTCGCAGAAAGGCAAGCTGATGAATCAGTTTCTCGACATCTCGTCGTACTGCGAAAAGATGCTGCTGCATGAGAACGCGGTGGTGAAGATTCGCGAGGATATCCCGCTTGATCGCGCGGCGCTGATCGGATGCGGCGTGACGACCGGGGTCGGCGCGGTGCTCAATACGGCGAAGATCGAGCCGGGCTCGACGGTGGCGGTGTTCGGCGCGGGCGGCGTGGGACTGGCGGCGATCCAGGGTGCGCGAATCGCGGGCGCGCGCAAAATAATCGCGGTCGATACGTTCGAGGGCAAGCTCGCGATGGCGAAGCGGCTTGGCGCGACCGACGCGGTCGATGCGTCGAACAGCGATCCGATCGAGGAAATCAAGAAGCTCACTGGCGGCGCCGGCGTCGATTACTCATTCGAGGCGATCGGGCTCAAGAAGACCGCGGAGCAGGCATTCATGTCGCTCAAGCCGGGCGGCACCGCGACGGTGATCGGCATGATCCCGGTGGGGCAGAAGGTCGAGATCGACGGCTTCATGTTTTTGACGGAGCGCAAGCTGCAGGGCAGCAACATGGGCTCGAATCGCTTCCGGATCGACATGCCGCGATATATCGATTTCTACTTGCAGGGCCGTTTGAAGCTCGACGAGATGATCAGCAAGCGCGACAAACTCGAAAACGTGAACGAAGCGTTCCGCGCAATGAAGGCGGGCGAAGTGGCGCGCACGGTCCTGATGTTCAATTAACCTGATCCAATTTGCGGCGCGCTGGCGCAAATCAAAAATCGAAATCAAGGAGCAATCCGATGAAAGCAGCAGTCTTCAGAGGACCGAATCAGCCGCTGACGATCGAACAGGTCGATATCGACGAGCCGAAGGAGCGCGAAGTAGTCGTCCGCACGGTGGCGAGCGGCGTATGCCACAGCGATTTGCATTTCGTGGACGGCCTCTACATGTGGCCCGCGCCCGCCGTGCTCGGGCATGAGGCGGCTGGCGTGGTGGAGAAAGTCGGCTCGCAGGTTTCGTATTTGAAGCCGGGCGATCACGTGATCGCGTGCCTCTCGGTATTTTGCGGATATTGCGAGGAGTGCATGTCGGGGCATCCGAATTTGTGCTCGAACAAGGCGGCGACGCAGCGCAAGGAAACCGAGAAGCCGCGGCTCTCGCAGAAAGGCACGATGGTCAATCAGTTCGCGGACCTTTCGGGATACGCCGAGAAGATGCTGCTGCATGAGAACGCGCTGGTGAAAATTCCGGACAACGTGCCGCTCGATCGCGCGGCGCTGATTGGATGCGGCGTGATGACGGGCGTGGGCGCGGCGCTCAACACGGCGAAGGTCGCGCCGGGATCGACCGTCGCAGTGTGGGGAGCAGGCGGTGTCGGCCTCGCGATCATCCAGGGCGCGCGAATCGCGGGCGCGCGGATGATCATCGCGGTGGACAAGTTCGCGAGCAAGCTCGAGCTCGCGAAGAAACTCGGCGCGACGCACGCGGTGGACGCGTCGAAGGGCAACCCGGTCGAGGAAGTACAGGCACTGACCGGCGGCGGCGTCGATTATTCGTTCGAAGCGATTGGACTCAAGGTCGCGGCCGAGCAGGCATACGAATCGCTGATGGCGGGCGGAATTGCGACCATCGTCGGGATGGTGCCGCTCGGGCAGAAGGTCGAGGTGGACGGCTTCTCGCTGCTGTATGAAAAGCGCATCCAGGGATGCTTCATGGGATCGAATCGCTTCCGCATCGACATGCCGCGGATAATCGAGCTGTATCAGCAGGGGCGGCTCGACCTGGACGGGATGATCACGCGGCGCGGAAAACTGGAGGACGTCAATGAGGCGTTCCGCGCGATGAAAGCGGGCGAGGTGGCGCGCACGGTGCTGATGTTCGATTAGCGGCGCGAAAAATAATTTTCGAAATGCAGAGAGCCGGTCGGAAATCCGATCGGCTCTTTTCCTTTTCATCAACCCGAGAGGAGATTGCGGTTCGAGCGGTTCGAGAGAACTCAAAATGAAAACCGCATCGTCGAATTATTTTGTCATTCAGAGGCTAAGGCTGCGACGCCGAAGAATCCCGGAGCAATGCGAGCGGGGTAAAAGATCCGGGATTCTTCGCTGCGCTCAGAATGACAAAAAGTTTGACGCAAAGGTTGTTTGATCGCTCAGGCGTGTCTAGCTATCGCGGTGCTCGATCGAGATCCCTCGACTCCGTCAGACTTCGCTCGGGATGAGGGAGCGGCGCAGCCGTCGCCTCAGAGTGACAACGGTGGTGATTGGTCAGGGTTCGTCGGGGCCTTTGAAGAGCCGCATGAATTCCTCGACGGTGGCGGGCGGTTTCGCCGCGGTCGCGAGCGCGTCGCGCACGTGTTCGGCGGATTTCATCCCGACCAGCGCGACGTCGACGCCGGGCGTCGAGCGGACGAACTGGATTGAGCGTTGCGCGTCGGTGGCGAGGCCGCTCATCGCGTCGGAGACGATCGCGGGCAGTCCGCGCGATAGCTGGCCCTGCAACAACGAGGCGCTGGCGCATACTGCGAGGCCCAAGGGTTTCGCGGCTGCGAGCGTGGTGATTTTGCGGCTACCGACAAGTTGATTTGGGCGGATCACAGCTTCGGGCATCGCAAGGTTGTGCGGCAACTGGATCGCGCGGAAGTGATGCGAGTCGCCGCCGACGTCGCGCGCGATGCGGATGAGTTCGTCGAGCGAGAGCCATCCGCGCTCGGTCGGTTGCGCGCGCAGCCCGTTCCAGGTCGCGACGCCATACACGCCGATTTTTCCCGCGACGACCGCGCCTTCGAGGAAGTCGAATATCTGCGAAATCCGGCGCAGAAATTCCTTGCGCTCGACGACCTCGAGCTGCGTCTCGGGATTGTGAAGGTAGTAGAGGTCGATAGTGTCGAGGCCGAGGTTCGCGCGAGAGAGATCGAGCATCGTGCCGATATACTTCGGCGTCATGCAGTGCGAGCCGTCCATCAGGTCGCCGGGCGCGACGATACCGGACTTGACGAAATGATCCTCGAACCACGCGCGCGGATTCTCGGGCACGCCGCCGTCGAAGGTGACGTAGCCGCCCTTGGTCGCGACGATGAATTCCTCGCGCTTGAGCTTGCCCGCGGCGACGAGTTCCGCGACGACCTTGCCGATCGTGCGTTCGCTACGCTGGAATCTGTAATTGACTGCGGTATCGATCAGGTTGATCCCACCGGTGAGCGCGGCGGTGAGCGCTTCTTCGTAGGCGCGGTCGGTCTCTTCGTCAGGCTCGCCAAGGTAGGTGCCGATTCCGATCGACGAGACCGAGACGCCAAGCATCGGGCGGAAATTTCCCGGCATCGCAGGGAAGCGTTTGGCGTATTCGGCGGTGCCGTCGGCAGTCGCGCGCCCTTTGAGCATCGATGATCTCCTTGGGTCAGATGACAGCGCGCGTTGTTCGGCTACAGAATTCTCAGAGTGATTGAGTACTCAAAGTTGGTTCGTACAGCGCCTGGATCACGTTGCCGTCGGGGTCGCGGATGTAGAATGACACCGAGCCGTCGCGATGATGCTTCAGCGGATGCACGATGTCGAGGCCGGCGCCGCGCGCCCATATGTAAGCGGCTTCGACATCTTCAACGGTCGGCACGATGAAGCCGAAGTGATCGAGCGACTGGACATCGGCGTGGCCGTAAGTGCCGCGATGCAGCGCGATATTGTCCGAGCCGGAACTCAAGTATGCGTTCTCGGGATCGGGCTGCCATACGAGCTTCATCCCGAATACGCGCGAATAAAATTCGACGGCTCGATCGACGTCGAGTACTCGCAACGCCAGATGCCGCATGCCGCTGTTCTTGATCAAGGGTTCACCTCGAGCGTTCGGTAGCCGACCACGGCCCAGATCGGATCGGAGGGCGGCGAGGTCGGCTCGCTCTTGTCGATGAAATCCATGTTCTCAAACCGGCCGCCTTCAATAAAGTACCGCGCGACGAGTTTGGAGCGGTCGTAATCGTCTAGATGCTGCCAGACGGCGATCGCCTTGGTCGGGAACATCCGATTGGAATACGTCACGACGAAGGGCGCGCCCGGTTTCAGGATCCGGCCGACTTCGGCGAAGACCTCGAGCGGCCGAATCATGTATTGAATCGAGACGGTGACGACGGCGGCGTCGAACTCGGCGTCGTTGAAGGGGAGGCGCGGCTCGCGATTGAGATTGTGGATCACGATTTCGTTAAGCGCCGGATTATTTTCCATCTCGGGGCGATTCATACCGAGGCCGACGACGCGCGAAGGCCGGAGATGCGCTGGCAAATGCGATCGCCAACTGCTCATCAGGTCGAGAATCATGCCGCCTTGCGGAAGAAGTTGGGCGTAGATGTCGGAGACTTTGGCGATCGCGCCGTCGTCGATATGAACGACGAGCCGCGGCGTCGAATAAAATAGCTCATCGTCGGAGTCGTCGATGCGGAGGAAGAATTCCAGTGGCATAGGTTTGTCCATGGGGGTGAGGTCCGATGAAGGATTATGCCTGCCTCAGTTTATCCTTAAAAATCAAATAGTTAGGTGCAATTGCAAAATTTTCAGATGCGGCGTTGACGAGTCGCGGCGGTCCGTCTAGATTAAAACACCTTTCCAATTCGTACGCAGCCACCGATTTTAGACCGCGCCGCGACGAACGGGGAACCGATGGTCAGACGCGACAAAACCAACTACGTGATCCAGTCCGTCGCGCACGCGCTCGACGTGCTCGAACAGTTTTTCGGCGAAGCCGATGAACTGGGCGTAACGGAATTGTCGAAGCGGCTCAAGCTGCATAAGAACAATGTCTTCCGTTTGCTCGCGACGCTCGAAGCGCGCGGCTATATCGAGCAAAACAAGGCCACCGAAAATTACCGGCTCGGAATCAAGTGTCTGCATCTCGGTCGCAGATACATCCATCATATGGGCCTGGTCAGGCAAGCGCGGCCGATCCTGGTCGATTTGGCGCGCAAGTGCCATGAGAGCGCGTACGTGGCGATCGTGCGGCGCGACGGTGTGGTTCCACTCGAGGCGGCGGAGGCGGAAGAGCGCGCGGTGCGGATCACGCCGCCGATCGGAATCACGCTGCCGCTCCATTGCACGGCCGCCGGCAAGGCTCATCTTGCGTTCGACGCCGAGGAGCAGCTCAAATCGGCGCTGCCGGAATCGCTCCGGCGCTACACCGACCGCACGATCGTCGAGCGCGCGGCGCTGCTGGCGCAGTTGGAGGCGGTCGCGCGCGAAGGATACGCCGTCGATGCGGGCGAGTTCACTGAAGAAGTATCGTCGGTCGCGGTGCCGATCCGCGACTACACGCGCTCGGTGGTGGGATCGGTCGCGGTCGCGGGGCCGACGTATCGAATCGGGCCGGAGCGCATCATCAGCGAGATCGCGCCGAGCCTGCTCGACGCGGGGCGCGAGCTGTCTCATCGCCTCGGCTACAACGAGTGAAGCGCGCTCGCGGGCTTATCCGAGCTGGCTTTGCGCCGGGCAGCCGCGGTTAGTAATGTTTGACTGGCTCCCGGGCCGTTGTTACCTTCTCTCGGCTTTATCAGCGCTATTTTCGAGCACCTACGGCGATTTTTGATTCGCATCGATCCCGAAACCGATGCTTGGCATGAACCAATGCGTGGAGTGATTTTGCTGTGAAAATCCTGGTACCGATCAAACGAGTTCCCGATCCTGCGACGACGATTCGCGTGCTGCCCGACGGCAGCGGTATCGCGACCGACAACGTGAAGTGGGTGATCAATCCGTTTTGCGAAATCGCGATCGAAGAGGCGCTCAGAATTAAGGAGAAGCAGACCGGTGAAGTCGTCCTGATCTGCGTCGGGCAGACGCCGTGGCAGGAGCAATTGCGCACGGGGCTCGCGATGGGCGCCGATCGCGCGATCCTGGTGAAAACCGACGCGGCGCTGGATTCGCTGGCGATCGCCGGGATTATCGCGAAGATCGCGGGCGACGAAAAGCCGGAATTGATCATCCTCGGCAAGCAGGCGATCGACGACGACGCGAATCAGATCGGCCAGATGGTGGCGGAGATGCTCGGCTGGCCGCAGGCGACGTTCGCCTCGAAGATCGAGATCGGCGCCGACAAGACCACGGTCGTGCGCGAAGTCGATGGCGGCCTCGAGACGCTGGCGTTCAAGTTGCCGGCGGTGATCACGACCGACCTGCGGCTTAACGAACCGCGCTATGCGTCGCTGCCGGGAATCATGAAGGCGCGCAAAAAAGAGATGAAGGAAATCGCGGCCGACAGCCTGGGCGTCGATCTTACGCCGAAGCTGAAAGTAAAATCGCTCGCGGCGCCGCCGAAGCGTCAGGCGGGGCGCAAAGTCGCGTCGGTGCAGGAACTGGTGGCGGTGCTGCACACGGAAGCGAAGGTGATCTAGTCGCGGCGAATCGCGCTGAATCGATCGGAACATTTTGCGAAGAATTTTGCAGAAAATAAAATTGGACTGGGCGCCCGAATCTGACGGAGACGCAGGAAGCCGGACGCTGGAGTGGTAGCAAATGGGTGACGTACTAGTTTTCGCGGAACATCAGGACGGACATTTTCCCAAGACTACGCTGGTGGCGATCCACGCCGGCCTCGAGCTCGCGAAAAAGCGCGGCGGCAATGCGATCGCGGTCGTGGCGGGCGATGCGCCGGAAAGCGCGGCGACTGCGATCGCGAAGTACGGAGTCAGCAAAGTGATCGCACTGAAGCATCCGGCGCTGAAAAATTATCTCGCCGACGCGCATGCGCAGGCGTTCGCGGCGCTGGCGAAGAAGACCGGCGCGGAATTTATCCTCGCCACGGCGACCGCGATCGGCAAGGATCTGTTTCCGCGGCTGGCGGCGCGGCTCGGCGCGCCGATGGCGTCGGAAATCACCGCGATCGGCGACGACCATACCTTCGTGCGCCCGACCTACGCGGGCAACGTGATGGCGACGGTCGAGCTCGAGGGACCGATCAAGGTGCTGACAGTGCGCGGAACCGCATACGACGCGGCCAAGCCGGGCGACGCGGCTGCGACGGTCGAAGCGCAGGACGCTGAGATCGATGCGAGCGCGCTCAAGATGGAGTTCGTGTCGTTCAACGCGACCAAGAGCGATCGCCCGCAGCTTACCGAGGCGCGGATAATCGTGTCGGGTGGACGCGGGCTTAAGTCGGGCGACAATTTCAAGACGGTGCTCGAGCCGCTGGTCGACGAGATGGGCGCGGCGATGGGCGCGTCGCGCGCGGCCGTCGATGCGGGCTTCGTGCCCAACGATTTGCAAGTCGGGCAGACCGGCAAGGTCGTCGCGCCGGAGCTTTATATCGCGGTGGGAATTTCGGGCGCGATCCAGCATCTGGCGGGGATGAAAGACTCGAAGGTCATTTGCGCGATCAACAAGGACGAGGAAGCGCCGATTTTCGCCGTTGCGGATTACGGACTGGTCGCGGATTTGTTCAAGGCGGTGCCCGAGATGGCCGAGGAAATCAAGAAGCTGAAGCACTCCTAAGGTGCTGGATGCGCCGATTCTCGTAAGAAAGTCAAAGGGTTGAAACGATGGCAACTGTAGACTCAAAAACCTCGCAACAGGCACTGGACATGATTCTCGCTGCGATTGGGCTGCGCGAATCAGATTGTAAAGGTTCAGTAACAATCCAAGGGAAAGATCCGATTCTGGCCTCACGGCACCGTTTCGGCGAGCTGATGGCTGCGTCCCAAGCGGCGTTTGGCATGGCGCTCAGCGAGCTCTGGCAACTCCGGGGTGGCAAGCCCCAAAGCGTGACGACAAGCGTGCGCAATGCCGTGCATCAGCATCACGGCATCGCCTTCATGCGTCAAAACGGTCGGCAACTTCCCTTCACCGACTACGGGTCCGGTGTAGGTGTTGATTCACCCCTGAGCGGCGAGTTCTATCCGACCCGCGACGGGCGGTTCGTCAAAATCGAAATTTTCTATCCACGTCTGCGCGATGCGATGTTCAATGTCCTCAAGTGTGCTCCCACCCAACGCGCCGCCGAGGCCGCGATCATGCAATGGGATGCCGAAGCACTTGAACTTGCCATCCGCGAAGAGGCGGGCGCTATCGGTATAGTGCGATCCGCTACGGAATGGCTGGCTCATCCAGTGGGGCGCCGGCTGGCAGCCAAGCCAGTAATTGAAATTGAAAAGATCGGCGATAGCGATCCAGTGCCCCTTCCAGCGGGTTGCGATACGCCGCTCGGAGGCATTCGAGTGCTCGACTGCACCCATGTCGTTGGCGGACCGATCACAGCACGCACCATGGCCGAGTTCGGCGCGGACGTATTGCACCTCTCCAAGCCGAACTACCCGGACCATGTGAATTGGCGCTTGGAAACCGATATCGGAAAGCGCGCCGCATATTGCGATTTCGACAACGAAGCTGACACGCGCCGCTTCTTTGGGCTTCTCCAGAAAGCAGATGTCTTCACTTGCTCGTATCTGAACCTTGACCAGCGTGGTATTTCGCCGCGGCGCCTCGCCACCAGCAGACCCGGGATCATTTCCCATGAATTGCGCTGCTTCGATTTCGAGGGTGAGTGGGCAAACTTCCGGGGCTTCGACATGATCGCCGTAGCGGTGTCGGGTTACGTTGATGCGGAGGGAGCGATTGACGCTCCTATAATGCCCTTGCAGGTGATTTTCGCCGACTACCTCGCGGCCTACGCAGGCGCGGCAGGAATCGCAGCCGCACTGCGTCGCAGAGCGATCGAAGGCGGCAGCTACCAGGTGCGGGTATCTCTCACCCGGATGTGCATGTGGGCGCAGGAGCTCGGACTCCTCGACAGCAGCGCGCTCAACGGCACGATTGCCTTCGCCGATATGATGAAAGAGACAGACGTGCCGGTTACGACGATAGACAGCCCGTTTGGCAAGGTCACCTACTTGCCGAGCCTGATCGAAATGCCTGACATCAAACCGGGTTTCGTGAGAGGTCCTCAGCCACTCGGTTCCTCGCTTCTGGAATGGCAGGATTAGGAGCCGCGATGGCTGATTTGCAGCATAAATTTGTAACGACCAACGGCATCAGGATGCACTACGTCGAGCAGGGCAGCGGTCCGCTGGTGGTGCTGTGCCACGGATGGCCGGAGTCCTGGTACTCGTATCGGCATCAGATTCCGGCGCTCGCGGCGGCGGGATTTCGCGTCGTCGCGCCGGATCAGCGCGGCTACGGGCAGACCGACAGGCCCGAGCCGATCGAGTCGTACCACATTTTGAATCTGGTCGGCGACATTGTTGGATTGGTGAACAGTCTTGGCGTCGATTCCGCGGTGATTGTGGGTCACGATTGGGGCGCGCCGGTCGCGTGGAATTCGGCGCTGCTCCGCCCGGACATCTTCCGCGCGATTGGACTGCTCAGCGTGCCGTATTTCCCGCGCACCCCGGTGCATCCGATCGAAGGGATGAAGGCGCTCGCCGGCGATCAGAATTTTTATCAGCTCTATTTTCAGGAGCCCGGCAAAGTCGAAAAGGAACTCGACGCCGATCCGCGCCGCTCGATGGCGATGATCCTCTACTCCGCCTCGGGCGATCCGCCGCCGAACGAAGTCTGGAAGCACGTGTTTCCGAAATCGATGAAGTTTATCGATACCGGCGTGGTGCCGAAGCAGTTGCCGCCGTGGCTGACGGAGGCGGACCTCGATTTTTTCGCGAACGAGTTCAAGCGAGCGGGCTTTCGCGGCGGGATTAACTGGTATCGCAATTTCGCCCGCAACTGGGAACTCACGCCGTTTCTCGATGGCGCCAAATTGCGCCAGCCAGCAGTGTTTGCGGCCGGCGAACATGACGTGGTCGGCAAGATGTATCCCGGCGCGTACGACATGGCGGGTGCGTTTACGCCGAATCTCAAAAAGAAAGTGATCATTCCCGGCGCCGGGCATTGGATTCAGCAAGAGCGGCCTCGCGAAGTGAACGATATCCTGATCGAATTTTTGAAGGGACTCTAGGAAAGAACTTCACCACCAGGACACCAAGTCACGAAGTATCACGCTACTTGGTGTCGCGATGTCTTTTAGTGGTAAATTCTAGCTATTCAATCTCGAGGAGAGACTAAAGGCGTGCGGAAGTAACTGCTCCAGTTTCGTGGTTTGGGACAACCAGCGCGTGCGACGCGATCGCGCGCGTGTTGCGTGGGAGCAGTTACGATGTTCGTGCGACTTTCCGGTCTCTCTTTTTCATACGCCGATTCAGTTTCGATTCTGTCAGACGTGAGCTTCACGCTCGCGCCCGGATGGACCGGAATCGTCGGCGCCAACGGCAATGGCAAGACGACTCTGCTGCGCCTGATCGCCGGCAGCCTCGAGCCGGCGGCCGGGCAAGTGCGCCTCGATCCGCCGACGGGCGCAGTGCGCGTCTGCGCGCAAACGGTCGAGACGCTGACGCGCGAAATCGAGCAGTTTGCGAATTCGACCGACGGCCTCGCGCGGTGCCTGCACGGCGAATTGCGGCTCGATCCTGCGACGCTCGCGCGATGGCCGACGCTCTCGCCGGGCGAGCGCAAGCTATGGCAGGTCGGCTCGGCGCTCGCGCAGGAACCGGCGGTGCTGATGCTCGACGAGCCGACCGATCATCTCGACGTCGAAGTGCGCGAATTGTTGATCGGCGGACTCGAGCACTTCCGCGGAATCGGCATTGTCGTTTCGCACGATCGCGCGCTGCTCGATCGAATTACGTCGTACACCGTGCGGGTGCATCAGGGGTCGGCGCGAATCTGGCGCGGCGCGTACACCGATGCGAAGTGCGCGTGGGAAGCCGAAGAACGCGAGCGTCATGCGGAATACGAGCGGTTGAAGCATCAGCGCGAGACGCTCGCACGCCGGCTCGCGGACAAGCGGCGGATGCAAGCGACCGCGGCGGCGAATGCGCGGACCAGCAATCGCATGAAAAATCCGCGCGACCACGACGCGACGAGCATGCTCGCCAAGGGCAAAGCGCGCGCCGGTTTCGCGCGGCAATCTTACGAGGCGGGACTCTTGAGGCGCGAAGTGGATCGCGTGTCCGACAAGATCGGCGAGTATCGCTTCAGCAAGCAAGAAGGACGATCGATTTTTGTCGAATATTACGTTGCGGCGCCAGTCGCGAAAATCTTCACGCTCGACGAAAACGAAATCCGCGCCGGCGATACGACACTGCACGACGACGCGCTCGCGCGGCGCTGCACGACAGTGGAATGGCGTCTCGAGAATCATCGAATCGAAGTCCGGTGAAATCGTGGTGCGATTTGTTGGCGTCGCGTTGACACGATGCGGGAGGCGCGGCGAGAATCTTGGGTCATGGCGCTCGGCGAATTCAGAATTATCGACGCGGACGGTCACGTGACGGAGCCGGCGTCGCTCTACCAGACGCATATCGATCCGAAATTTCGCGATGACGCCGATGCGATGCTGTCGCGGCTCGGTGCCGGAAATCTTGGAATCGTGCCGGCGCTGTATCCGAAGTGGCGGACGTCGGAGCGGCCGCTCGGCGAAGCCGAGGAAGTTCACGGTCTCGGTAAATTTCCGTCGGGGCGCAATCATCCGCTGGCGTCGCCGGACGGTGGGCACGACCCGGCCGAGCGGATTCGCGACATGGACAAGGAGGGAATCGACGTCGCGGTATGCTTCGCGACGGTCGCGACGTCGGTGTGCGGCGCCGCCGATCCGGCGATGGAAGCGGCGCTGGCGCGTGCCTACAACCGCTGGGTCGGCGAGTACTGCGCGGCGTTTCCGAATCGGATCAAGGCGGTCGGTATCGTGCCGCAGCGCGACATGGAGCGATGCGTCGCGGAGGTCGCGTATCTTGCCGACGAGCCGTGGGCGGTCGGTATCATGACGTTCGGCAATCTCGACGGGATGCTCGCCGACCATCCGTATTTCGCGCCGTTGTATGAAGTCGCGCAGGATGCGGAGTTGCCGATTTGTCTGCACGGCGGCACGGACCGGCCGCCGTTTGCGCCGGGGCGCGAGGACGTCGGCAACAACATGTTCATGATGCATCTGACGGGGCACGTGTGGCATCAGATGCGCGCGATGGCGTCGGTGATCGGCGGCGGAATTCTGGAGCGCTATCCGAAACTGACGGTGGGATTTTTCGAAGGCGGCATTTCGTGGGTGCCGTGGTGGGCGGAGCGGATGGATGCTCACTACAAGCATTTCGCGCGGCATACGCCGCATCTCAAATGCAAGCCGTCGGAACATTTGCGCGGCGAGCGATGCTACTTCACGTTCGATCCCGACGAGGAGCTATTGCCGGAAGCGCTGCGCATACTCGGGCGATCGCGCTTGATGTGGGCGTCTGACTATCCGCACTTCGATGCGGAGTTTCCCGATGCTGCGGAGATTGTGGTGAAGCATCCGCGACTCACGATCGAGGACAAGCGCGCGATCCTCGCCGACAACGCACTCCGCTTCTTCAAGCGCATCTCGTTGTAATCAATCTGGTTAATCCGGCGGCGGCAACTCGGTCGCCAGGAATTCGTAAGCGAACGCCCTTGCGCTCGCTATAGCTGCCCAAACGAACATGCTAACGACTGCCTGCGGGACGGCGATGCGTCCATAGCTGAACCCGATCTGTGCATCTTTAACGCGTTCAATGATAAACGATAAGACGACAATTGGCCAGCCAACCATCTGCGATATTGCGAAGAGTCTCCAAAAAGATCCGCGCGTCCGACGCCAGCATGCGACGATGCCATCATAGCGATCAAGCGCGATCGCGGGATATATCAGAGCCAGTCGGACGCCCAATAATAGCGCCACTGCCGTCGCCGGAATCGCGACTAAGGCGGCGACAAGAATCAGGTGGCCGTAGTATCCGATCAAGATGGGGACAGCTAGCGGACCGAACGCTGCGAGCAGCAGTGAAAGATTAGCGATGAAGTATCGCCTCTCGGTGGTTCCGTAAACGTAGCTCGATCGGCCTTCGACTCCCTTGGAGCCGAGTAGTGCTATCCGCGTAACGGCGACCTCGTAGGGCGCGAGGATCGCCAAATGCGGGATAGCCAGCCACCCTATGACAACCAAGGAACTGGTCACCTTTTCGAGCAACCAGCTGATCCCAATCAGCACCAGCATCAGTCCGAATGGTATTGAACCGTACCTGACTATTTCACGAAGGTGCGCGAACGGAAGGCGCAACGCGCGAGCTACGATCGCGATAACCGGAAGTTTCCGGTCGCTCAGTGGCTCGTTACCGATTTCGGCTTGGCTCATACTGCGACACTGATACTTTCACTCTCTCAATGACAGAGTAAGGGGTGGCGATGCTTCACACCTTGAAGCGGACGTGGATCATGTCGCCGTCGCGCATCACGTAGTCGCGGCCTTCGAGCCGCAGCTTGCCCGCCTCTTTCACCTTGGCGTCGGATTTGTGCGTCGCGAAATCTTCGTAGCTGACGACCTCGGCCCGGATGAAGCCGCGCGCGATATCGGTGTGAATCACGCCGGCCGCGTCGAGGACCGTCTCGCCGCGCTTGAGCGACCAGGCATGCGCCTCCGGCTCGCCGGCAGTGTAGAAAGTGATCAGCCCGAGGTGATGATAAAGCGCCGCGATCAGGCGATCGCGCGCGGGTGCTTCGAGGCCGGCGTCGTTCAGCATCTCGCGCTGGCCGGCCTCGTCGAGTTCCCAAAGCTCGGCTTCGAAGGCGGCTGCGAGGCGGAATACGTCGAGGCCGTGGCCGCGAACCGCATCGCGCTCGGACGCGGTGACGTCGGCGGATGCGCGTTCCATCTCGCAATTGACGGTGACCAGCGCGGGCTTTCGCGATAGAAAGCCGAAGCTGGAAAATGCCTGGAGTTCCTGCGGCGTCAATTCAAAGTTGCGCAGCGCCTTGCCGTCGGCGAGCCACGCGATCACCTTTTCGAGTGCGCTGCGTTCGAAGTCGCTGCCACCTTTTTCTTTTTTGAGGCGCTCGAGCCGCCGCTCGGCCTGATCGTAGTCGGCGAACACGAGTTCCCCTTCGATGCCGGTGAGCGTCGCGATCAGATCCTGCTCCATGCCGGAAAATTGCGGAACGACAATCAGCAGCGCGTCCATATCGCGGACGAGCGGCAGCAGGCTGGGATCGAGCGCCGCGCCTTCCTTCTGTTCTTTTGGATTCGGCGCGAAATCGATGATGGTCAATTCGACCGGAATTTTCTTTTTCGAGCCGTAAGCCTCTTCGAGAAAATCGAGACGCGGATCGGCGACCTTGATCTGGCCGGGGCGCGCGCGATTCCTGCCCTCCGCGGTGCCCGGAATCGGCGCGAGTCCGGTGAGCGCGTGAAAGACAGTTGATTTGCCGGCGCCGCGAGCGCCGATGATCCCGGTTTTCAATTCGTGCTACCTCGAAACTCTCAATTCTACACGACGGCGATTCATGAGTAAGCTCGCGGCTATTGATTTTTCGGGGCGAGTGCGGGAGATCGAACCATGCCCAAGGCACCAGCAGACTACCAGGCGCGCTATCCAATCGACTTCGGCGATATCGACTCGGCCGTACGGCAGCATCCGGTGCAGCTTTACGCGGCGGACTTGGGCAAGTCGCGCGGCATCCTTTATGTGCCCGCGAAGGGCAAGCCGCGCACCGTCGTGATCATGGCGCATCCGCGCGGCGACTTCAGCACGCACTACTCGATTCCGTTTTGGGTCGAGGCCGGCTTCGCCGCGTTCGGATTCAACACCCGCTATCTGAACAACGACGCGATGATGCTGCACGAGAACCTGATGCTCGATATGGCGGCGGGAATCCGCTGGCTGCGCGAGGAGCAGGGCTTCGAAAAAATCGTGATGCTCGGAAATTCCGGCGGCGGCTCGCTGTTCGCCTACTACGACGCGCAAGCGCGCACGCCCGTCGGCAGCAGGAGGTCGGCGCCGCCGGGTGGCGGTCCGCCCGATCTCAACAAGTTCGATTTGCCCACGGCCGATGGATATATCGCGCTCGCGGCTCATCCGGGACAGGGGATGGTGCTGCTGTCATGTCTCGACGCGTCCGTCGTCGATGAGTCCGATCCGATCGCGAGCGATCCGGCGCTCGATATGTATGACGAGCGCAACGGCTTCAAGACGCCGCCGGCCGAGACGCGCTACTCGAAGGAATTTCTGGAACGGTACCGGCGCGTGCAGATCGATCGATGCGCGCGGATCGACGCGATTGCGCGGCGGCATATCGCGGAGGCGAACCTCGCCCGGGCCGAGATGCGCGCGGAGAATTTCGCGAAGTCGAGCAGCGAGCATCGGAGCTACGCCGCGCGGCGCGCGATGGCGCCGCGCTACATGATCGTTTATCGCACGCAGGCGAATCCGAACTACCTGGACCTGTCGCTGGATCCGTCGGAGCGCGCGGTCGGGTCGATCATCTCGCCGCGGCCGGATATCGCGAACTACTCGGCGTTCGGACTGGGCCGGATCGTCACGCCCGACGCGTGGCTATCGACCTGGTCCGGGCTATCGTCATACGCGAAGATGGCGATCAACCTGCCGAAGGTGACGGTGCCGACGCTGGTGGTCGGCGCGAACGGCGATCAGGACATATTCATTTCGCACGTGCACGGCGAATTCGCGGCGTCCGGCGCGGGCGACAAGACGCTGGCATTCATCGACGGCGCGGATCATTTCATGCGGACTGGCGGCGCGAAGAGCACTCTCGGCGATCCGCGTCCGCGCCTGATGAAGGTGCTGACCGCCTGGACGCAGGATCGATTCCCGGCGTGATCGCTCAGTAGGCTCGGAGTCGGCGAATCAAGAGAGACGACGAGGCAGGCGCACGCAGAAAGTCGTGCCGGCATCTTCAGTCGAAGTCACCACGATCGTTCCGTGGTGCGCGGCGACTATTTCGTTCACGATAAAAAGCCCAAGGCCGAGACCCACCCGGGTGGGATCGGGCGTCTTGCCCTGAACCAGCGGATCGAACATCGTCGCCTGCGTTTCGGTCGGTATTGGCGGACCCTCATTCTGTACCGCCAGCACAACGGAGGTTTTCTCGCCGGTGGCAGTGACTCTGATCTCTTTGCCGGAGCCGTGGTGAATCGCGTTCAACAACAGATTCGATACGACCTGCTTCAAGCGTTCGACGTCCCAATGGCCTTCCAGGTCGCCGTTCGAGTCGAAATCAACAATGAACTGCGGATTAGCGGTCTGAACTTCATTGACCACTTCACTGACGAGCTGTCCCAGGTTGGCCGCGGTCGCCGCAATCGGCATCGGACTGCCAAGGCGGCCGCGCGAGAAATCGAGCAGGTCGCTGACCATGCGATTCAAGCGTCGCGCGCTGTTCGAAATCCGCGAAACTGTGCCGAGCTGCCTTTCGTTCAATCCGTTCGTGGCGAGCAGCGACGCTCCGACCGTGATGGCATTGAGCGGGCCGCGCAAATCGTGTCCCAAAATGCCGAGGAATCGATCGCGGAAATGAGTCTCGCGCTCTTCGTAGTAGGGAACTGCCTCCGCGACGTTTTGATCGATCGCTTCGGCGAACCTGGTTATCTCCTCGGCGCCGCCGGCGAAACTCTCGGCGTAGCTTTGACGCCACAGTCGGAGCACGCACGAGCGCAGCGCGCGATACTCGGCCATGATCTGCACCAGGTCGAATCCTGATTCGATTCTCAGGCTGACGTGAACCGTGGCGACATGTTCGATCGGGCCGCTCGGCCCGCCGCCTTTGCTTTTCGCTTCTTCCTCGAGGGGAGCCTGGGGCACGTCCATATCGTCGGCGATGTACTTGACGATGGCGGGGGCGTGATCGCGAAGAATCCATCGAGGCAGAGCCTTGCCGGCGCTGAGAGTTTTGGCAAACTCCTCCCATTCGTGGACGATCTTATCGACATTGGCTCGGATGAATTCAGAGAGACGCACCAATCCTCCCTAGCGAGGCGTACTGGAGGCCTAGCAACGCCATAGCTACGAGAAGAGATACGAACAAAATCGCGCGCGGATTGCAACTCAGTTCGCTTTGATTGTTGACTCATTCGAGGCGTCCGGCGCGGGCGACAAGACGCTGGCGTTCATCGACGGCGCGGATCATTTCATGCGGACTGGCGGCACGAATAGCAATCTCGGCGGTCCGCGCCCGCGCCTGATGAAAGTGCTGACCGCCTGGACGCAGGATCGCTTCCCCGCGTGATCGCGTAGCAGACGCGAATACCGAAATCGGGCGAGCGGGCGCAAGAGTGGCCCGAGAAGAGTGGTGCAGAAACGATCTGAGCAATTCCGAGAAGGGAACTCAGAGCCTGAGTTCTCCGTCTGATTTAAAAAGAACTCGGATCTGGTCGGACGAGATTGTACGAGCGAGAAGATTTTGTCCTAGTCGAAATAGGTCCCAAGTAGTAGCCAAGCAAATCCGATCCGATAATGAATCGCGGACTACAGCTTCGCTGAAGGCTTTAGGACGGATGTTTGCGGGAACAGCATAGGCGTGATTGATCACCAACAAGCCGCGAAGCTCACTGTTCTTATATTCAGTTTTTCGGCGATTCATGTACTTGACCAACTGACTGTAGTCGTCTTCTTTGGTCGTACCACGCTCGCTCGATTTGATTTCAGTAATTAGCAGTCCTGCCACTGAAGGGTCGGGTTCAAAACCATCGGCCACCCACAAATCCTCTTCATGTGTGCTTACACCTTTCAGCTTTAACAGTTGGTCAACATCCGTCACGCGGAACCCAAAGAACTCCAGAGCCCTTTGAATCGCTCGCTCAAGCTCGCGCCCGGATGACGCAAGCAGTTGATTCCACTGCTCCTGAACGTTCGTCCTCTCTAGGTCGTACTTTGCCTTTAAATCCGTATCAGCGGCCTCGTAATCCTGCCTCGCTTTCTCACGCTTGAATCGCAATTCTGCGAGTGATGGCATCAAAAACGTCGGTTCTTCCAACCATTTGAACTTATCGTCGTATACGAGGTGCGGGCAAAAGACAGGCAACACATTCGTCAGAATTTCCTCTACTGCCTCTGGCACAGAGTTTCCGAAACTGGGAAGAAAAGTGCAGCGCCCTGAATCGAAGGGTACAAAAAATCCGGTCGAATGTCCGGAAGGACTTTTCAGAAATACACTCCACGATGGGTCACAATTTGTTATTCTGGGCGCAATGGCAATGCGATTCCCGAGCTTAGCGAACAGAGATTCCAACGGTGTTTCGCCTTGCAATTTGCAGGAGGTAGGACTGTTTTCGGAAGGACTTAAGGCAATATGAACACCTGTCAAATTTTCAATGTGAAAAGGTCTACTGTTACCGACAAAGACAAAGACAGCGCTTCCGTTCTTGAGTAAGCGTTGCAGATTTCTGTGTTCATTCGTATGAAGAGAACTCGATTCGAGGTCCGAGTAGTTTGCGTTAATGAACACAATATCGGCGTTGTTTAGCTCCAATGGCGCATTCCCGCCATTCCACGCAGTGGCAGTGCGATGAAATTCGTAACGATCGCCAAGAGCACCAGTGATCAATGATAATTTATTTACTGCATCTTGCGTCTGGAGACATACGCCTCCCGGAATAAAGTCAACTAACAGGACGCGAAGCTTAGCGGCCAATGACGTGCTCACTTCAAATAGTCGGCGAGGAATCTCCGGACCCACTTCAGCATGTCGTCTACGTCTTCCTTCTTGAACTTGTCGAAATGCCCGTGGTCAGCATTATTCCGTATATCTGCAATCGCGGTGATACGCTTCTGGATCAACTTCTCGTAAACTCTCGCCTTTGCTAGTTCAGAATTGAGCGAATCAATTTTTGTACTTGATGGATTTGTAATGCCCTTTTGTTCACATAGGCGTCGTAAGCCATCCTCCAAGACAGCTCCTGCCAACGACGCTGCGGGATTGAGGTACCCATGAGAGAACAGTGTTTCAGCTTGCTCCAACACGTCACCCAATACCTCCGCTTCCACTAGGGCTTTCAGATCCATCAGAAGGTTTCGCTGGAAATCGTCTCTTGCTGCTTCAAGGATTCCTTTGCACTGAGGGAATAAGTAGCTTTTCTCACCGGAATGATCTTCGGTTGCTATGCTAAGCAGCGCTTTGAAGTGATCGCTCTGCGTGCCGCAAGATTTGCCTATAAGGTTGAGCGATCGCGTCCTGATTCGGATGTAATGGTCGCGGGCGGGCCACCTTTCCCATTGCACACTACCGTTCCAGCCACCATTCTGGATTATCTGGTTCGATTCTTGGAGTAATTCTTGGAACTCGGTCAAGATACGATCGCGGTAATCCACTATTCGATCCTTCCTTCAGGGGATAGTTTCGACCAATTTATCTCTATGACGTAAGAACCTCAATTTAAGCCGGATCTCTTGGTAATCATACAAACAGACGGCTTTGGTATCGTGAACAACGAGTGTTTGCAGAGATAAAGATTGACTCATCCGAAATGCCTAACGTATGTTAGGTAGGTCGGCGGCGAGCGGAGATGCGAATCCCTCTCGGCGTCGGAAGCAGCGTCCACTGTGAGGTCATCAAATCAATGTCGAAGGAATCGCGACTGAAGTTCAGCGCCGACGAAATTCTAGCCAACGTGCCGGTCAAGGAACCGCTGATCGTCAATGGCGTGAAGTGCCACGGCGGTTTCGATGACGACGGGCGGTATCGCTCGCCGCGCACGCTGATGCGGGTGCCGGCGATCAAGGCATGGCAGGAACAGCATCGCGCGACCTCCGGAATGGCGCTGGTCGAGATTCCCGCCGATACGATTCCGCCGTACATGCCGAACGCCGCGCAGGCAAAATTTCTGCTCCGATCGGGCGTGCGCGAGCCGATGGTGCGGACGCTCACGGAAATCGCGATCGTGGAAGGCTTCGGCGCGATGATTCGCGAACTGCCGGTGCCGCCGCTGAAAAGCTTCATCCGGGAGAACACCGAAGGCACTGCGCTGGCGCATCTTACGACTGGGCTCTTCGAGGCGCACGCGCGCGACGAAGCGGGATGGTCGGAGGAGGGTGGTCACCGCCAGATGTGGGAGGCGGCGCGCGATGCGGCGCTCTCGAAGCCGGAGATCTCGTCGGAGATTTTCGCGAGCATCATGACGCGGCGCGGCCCGGCGAATCCGCCGGCGCTGTTTCCGGAGTTGGGCGAGGGGGTCGAGCGGCTGATTCGGTTCATGGTGAACGTGCTCGCGATCGAGGTGTTCGCGGCCTCGACCTTCGCGTGGGCGGAGGAGGTGCTGTCGGATCCCGAGGTGTCGGACGCGCCTGACGATACGGCCCGCCTGGTGCGCTTTATCCGATCGGATGAAGCGCCGCACGTCGAGTATCTGCGCACGGCGCTCTCGGAAATCGCGGCGCGCACGATTCTCACGCTCGACGGCAAGCCGCTCGCGGCGAACGTCGTCGTCGATCAGATGATGGATCGATCGATCCGCATGATGCTGCGGACCCGGATCAACGATCGGCCCATGATGATTCGCGAGGTGATCCGCAGGACCGCGAAGGTCAACGACGTCGAGGAGTTGATGCGCCAGTTCGACGCGCTGGGAACGTCGTGGACGCCGCCCTCGCGCTTCGCGGACGTGGCGAATCAGTCGAGCGCGACGGTGGGCTAGGGTCGGCGTCTGCCGCCGGCCGAATAGTGGCGCGAAGAGTCGCTGAAAAATGCGCGGGGCGGGACTTGAACCCGCACGGTATTGCTACCACCAGCCCCTCAAACTGGCGTGTCTGCCATTCCACCACCCGCGCACTGACGGAGCCGGCGTCTGATGAGCGCCGCTGAGGGTCACACGCGCTCTCGCCGTTCTCAAACTCTGTTGTCACATCGCGAGCGAGAGACGAATCGCGACGATTCTATCTATCGCGATACCTCAACCGCTTTTCTCGCGCTACTTTCTCGTCGCCGGCGTATTGCCGCTGGCCGGATTCTGCGCCGGCGCAGCTTGATTCGCGGGCGCTGCGCTGAGCGGCGCCGCTTTGGACGGCGCCTTCGCCGGGGGCATCACGCTCGATGACGGCGCCGACGAGAACGGGCGATCGAAAATGCTGCCGGTCACGCGGCGCGCCGACGAGAGCGCGAGAAAAATCGAGGTCGCGAAAAAAATCGCGGCGAGCGACCAGGTCGCCTTGGTCAGCGCATTGCCGGCGCCGCCCGCGCCGAACACGGTCTGGCTCGAGCCGCCGAACACCGCGCCGATATCCGCGCCCTTGCCGTGCTGCAGCAGAATCGTGATGCATAACGCGAAGCATACGATCACGTGAATCGTGATGACGACTGTAACCATCTTGTTTCTTCAGTGAGTCCGCGCCTTTACGATGCGCGCGAACGAGTCAGCCTTCAAGCTTGCCCCGCCGACCAGAGCCCCGTCAATATCGGGTTTGGAGATTAGCGAGTCAACATTATCCGCGGTCACGCTGCCGCCGTAAAGGATGCGGACCAGGTCCGCGCGCTGGCGATCGTAGCGCTCGAGGATTACGCCGCGGAGCGCGCCGTGAATCGATTCGGCCTGCGCGGGTGTCGCGGTGCGTCCGCTGCCGATCGCCCAGACCGGCTCGTAGGCGAGCATCATGCCGCCGATCGCCTCGTGGCTGACGCCTTCGAGTCCGCGCTCGAGCTGGCGGAGCACGACTTCGAGCGCGCGGCCAGCATCGTGTTCCTCATGCGTCTCGCCGACGCAGAGGATCGGGATGATGCGATGCTTCAGCGCGGCGAGAACTTTCTTGTTGATCAATTCGTCGGATTCGCCGAAGACGTGGCGGTGTTCCGAGTGGCCAAGAATCACGTGCGTGACGCCGTACGATTTGAGCATCGGGGGTGAGATTTCGCCGGTGAACGCGCCCTTGTCGTCGAAGTGCATGTTCTGCGCGCCGAGCATGATCGAGGAGCCGGCGAGTGCCTGCGCGACGGCGGGAATCATGATCGAGGGCGGCGCGATCATTACCTCGCGGTCGCCCGCGAGCGCGGCGGAATCGCGATCGATTTCCGCGCGGAGCCCTGCGATCAGTGCGCGCGCCTCGGTCGGCACGAGGTTCATTTTCCAGTTGGCCGCGAGTAATTTTTTTCGCACTGCGATTATTCGTCCTGATTGGGTCGGTCTCGACAATCAAAAAATGACGCGCGGCTCGCGGCGTCATCAAACGTCGAGCGCTTTAACTCCCGGCAGTTCGATGCCTTCGAGGTACTCGAGCGTCGCGCCGCCGCCGGTCGAGATATGCGTGAACTTGTTCGCCCATGGCGCGTGAGCGAGGGCTGCCGCGGTGTCTCCGCCGCCGATGATCGATTTGACTCCGCTTTGATTCGCGAGAGCCTCGCCGACTTTCAGGGTGCCTTCGGCGAAGGCGGGGATTTCGAAAAATCCGAGCGGTCCGTTCCAAATGACGGTTTTCGCGCGCCCGATTTCGGCGATAAATGCCTCGACGGTTCGTGGACCGATGTCGAGCGCCATCATCGATGACGGAATTTCGCTGACCGAATAGGTGCTGAGGTTGGCTTCCGGCTCCGCGGCGACAATGTGATCGGATGGCAGCACGATTTTGACTTTCTTCGAATCGGCGAGCGCGAGCAGTTCGCGCGCGAGTTCGATTTTGTCGTCCTCGACTCGCGACCGGCCGATCGCGATACCCTTGGCTTTCAGGAACGTGTAGGCCATCGCGCCGCCGATCAGAATCGCGTCCACCTTGGTGATCAGATTTTTGATCACGCCGATCTTGTCGGAGACCTTAGCGCCGCCGAGAATTGCAATCGAAGGACGCTCCGGATTCTCGGTCACCGCACGCAAGGCTTCAAGTTCGCGCATCATGAGGAAGCCGGCCGCGCGCTGCGCGATAAACCGCGTCACGCCGACGGTCGAGGCGTGAGCGCGATGCGCCGTGCCGAACGCGTCGTTGACGTACACTTGTTTGTGCCGCGCAAGTTCGTGAGAGAAATCGCGATCGTTGGCTTCTTCCTCGCGATGAAAGCGCAGATTTTCGAGCAGGAGCGCGTCGCCCGGCTTCAGCGCCTCGACCATCTTGCCGGTGTGATCGCCGATGCAATCAGGCGCGAGCACGATCTTCTGACTGAGCGCGGCCGAGAGATATTCGGCGATCGGCTTGAGGCTCAGCTCGGGACTCCGCTCCTTGGGCCGTCCGAGGTGCGAACACAGAATGGCGCTGCCGCCATGCTGCAATATGTATCGAATGGTATCGAGGCTCGCGTCGATCCGCCCGCTATCCTGGATTTTGCCGTCCTGGATCGGCACGTTGAAATCGCATCGCACGAGCACCTTCTTGTTTTGGAGATCGAGGCTCGTGATCGATTGAGCAGGCATCGGAGCGATCCTTTACGGGCGCAGATATTCTCGCCGAATCGAGTTACAGCCGGTCGGCGACGAATGCGGTCACGTCGGCAAGCCGATTCGAATAGCCCCATTCGTTGTCGTACCACGAGAAAATTTTCACCATCCGCTTGCCGATCACCTTGGTCAGCGGCGCATCGAAAATCGACGAATGAGGATTGCCGTTCAAGTCGATCGAGACGAGCGGCGCCTCGCTATACGCCAGGATATTTTTGAGCGGACCTTCGGCGGCGGCCTTCATCGCGGCGTTGATCGATTTTTCGTCGGCGTCCTTTTCAACGGTAGCGGTGAGATCGACCACCGATACGTTGGGCGTCGGCACGCGAATGGCGAAGCCGTCGAGCTTGCCCTTGAGCGCCGGCAGCACGAGGCCGATTGCCTTGGCGGCGCCGGTGGAGGTTGGAACCATCGAGAGCGCCGCCGCGCGCGCGCGCCGAAGATCCCTGTGCGGACCGTCCTGCAGGCTCTGGTCCGAGGTGTAGCTGTGAATCGTCGTCATGAGTCCGTGCACGATACCGAACTCCTTGTGCAGGACCATCGCAACCGGCGCGAGGCAATTAGTGGTGCACGAGGCGTTCGAAATCACGTCGTGCTTCTTCGGATCGAACGCGTCCTGATTGACGCCGAGGCAGAGCGTGACGTCGGCGCCGTCGGCGGGCGCGCTGATGACGACCTTCTTCGCGCCGGCGCTGAGATGCATCGCGGCCTTGTCGCGCGCAGTGAAGAGTCCGGTCGATTCGACGACGACCTGCACCCCCAGTTTGGCCCACGGCAGCTTGGCGGGATCGCGCTCGGCGAGCACTTGCAGCGCCTTGCCGTCGAGCATGATCGCCCCGCCCTCGACCTTCACCTCGTGTTTGAGCGGGCCGTGGATCGAATCGTACTTGAGCAGATGCGCAAGGGTGGCCGCGTCGGTGATGTCATTGACGGCGACGACCTCGAGATCGCTCTTGGTGAGCGCGGCGCGCAAGAACATCCTGCCAATCCGGCCGAAACCGTTAATCCCAACTTTTATCGCCACCGAATCAATCCTCCTCGATGAGCCGCGAGATGAAAGAGCGATCTCGAACCTTAGAAATTCCGGGTGCGGTATTCAAGGGCGAGCCGAAAGCGATTGTATGCCGCGGCGCGGCTCGAATCACGCCGGTCGGAACGGATTGCGCGCGCTAAGCGATCACTTTGTCTTCGCGGAGGCGTTTCAAGTCCGCGGCGGGAACGCCGTGCGCGATCAGCACCTCGTCGGTGTGCTCGCCAAGGATCGGCGGGCGCGTGATTTTTCCCGGCGTAGCCCCAAGTTTCGCGGCGAGGCCGGTGGTTAGGTACTCGCCCAGTTGCGGATGCGGCAAGCGGAGCAGCATCTCGCGCGCGGCAGTTTGCGGATGCTTGAACATCTCCTCGATGGTGAGAATCGGGCCGGACGGGATGCCTTCGCGATTCAGCAGATCGATCCAGTGCTCCGCCGGATGCGCCACGAGCGCGCGATTGATCTCGGCCGTGAGCGCGTCGCGATTTTTCACGCGGCGGCCGGTCCCTTTGAATCGTTCGTCGGCGCCGAGTTCCGGCCGTCCGATCACGACCACGAACTTTTTCCACATCGGCTCGTTGCCGCAGGCGATGTTGAACGATCGATCGGACGCCTTGAACACTCCATGCGGCGACGACAGTGGATGATTGTTGCCGGCCGGGCCAGGCGTCTTGCCGGTATCAAAATAGATGCCCGCCGACCAGGTCAGGATGCTCACGATCGATTCGAGCAGCGAGGTCTCGACGGGTTGACCGCGGCCAGTGCGATGGCGCGCTTCGAGCGCGAGCAGGATTCCCTGCGCCGAGAAAATTCCGCCGAGCAGATCGCAGATCGCGATGCCGACCCGCGTCGGTCCGCTCTCCGCGGTGCCCGTCACGCTCATCAGGCCGGACATCCCCTGCGCGATCTGATCGAAGCCGGGAAAATCGCGCAGCGGACCGGTCGAGCCGAAGCCGGAGATGCTGCACGTAATGATGCGTGGATTGCGCGGCGCCAGCGTGTCGTAATCGAGCCCGATCGCGGCCATCACGCCGGGCCGGAAATTATCGACCAGCACGTCGGCGCCGTCGATCAGGCGCATCAGGAGTTCGCCGCCCGCGGGCTTTTTGAAATCGATGCATACGCTCTTTTTCGATCGATTCGTGCTGAGGAAAAAATAACTGTCCTTGTCGCTATCGCCGAGTTCGCCGCGCGCATTTTCCACCGGCTCGATTTTCAAAACTTCAGCGCCGTAGTCGCCGAGGATCTGCGTGCAAAACGGGCCTGCGAGGTAGCGGGTGAGATCGACAACTTTGATGCCGTCGAGCGGCGGTTGTTCTGCCATAGTGATTGATGCTCCGATTTTCGTGCCGTGCTGACTATTTCACGGATGGCGGTCGGAGTTGAAACCTGTTCGCCGGCTATCCGTCTAACAATTGATAGTTACTGGCCTCGGTCGCGCGGGGCGATCAATACTTGAGTTACCGATGAAGCTTCCTTCTCTGAAAATCTCCGCATGGATCGCGGTCGCGGCGATAATCGCGATCGCGGGATTCTATTTCTATGGCGGCAGTTCGTCGGCGACCAAAACCGTCTCCGCCAAGGTCACGCGCGGAGCGATCGTCCGCTCGGTGAGCGCGACGGGCACGGTGAATCCGGTGGTCACCGTGCAAGTCGGCAGCTATGTCTCGGGACCTATCTCGGCGATTTACGCTGACTTCAATTCGCCGGTCAAACAGGGGCAACTGATCGCGAAAATCGATCCGCGCCAGTTCCAGGTAAAAGTGAACGCGGCGAAAGCAGCGCTCGCCAATGCCAAGGCTCAGCTCGGCAAAGATTCCGCCGACATGGTTTACAGGAAGGTGACCTACGAGCGCGATGCGGCGCTACTCGAGGAAGGCGTGATCTCGAAGGACGCAGTCGATTCGGCGAAAAGCACTTACGAACAGGTGCAAGCGCAGCTTGCACTCGATCGCGCGAACATCCAGCAGCAACAGGCGAATCTCGAGGATGCCGAAGTAAGCCTCAATTACACGAATATTATCTCGCCGGTGGACGGCACGGTCGTCTCGCGCAACGTCGATGTCGGCCAGACGGTCGCGGCCAGCTTTCAGACGCCGACGCTGTTCCTGATCGCGAAGGATCTGACCAAGATGCAGGTCGATTCGAACGTCAGCGAATCTGATATCGGCGACGTGCGGCAGGGGCTGCGCGCCGATTTCAAAGTCGATGCGTTTCCGGATCGCATGTTCGAAGGCGTGGTGGGCCAGGTGCGCCAGGCGCCGATCACCGTGCAGAACGTGGTGACTTACGACGTCGTGGTGAATGTCGAAAATCCGGAACTGCTGCTGAAGCCCGGCATGACCGCCAACGTCACGCTGGTGACTGCGCGCCGCGACAACGTGGTGCGAATCCCGATGGAGGCGCTCAGGTTCGCGCCGCGCGGCTCGCCGATTCGCGAGGGCAACGCCGTCGACGGCGCCGCCGGACGCGGTCATGCGCGCGTCTGGATTCCCGACGGGCGCTCGATCAAGCCGGTATCGATCACGATCGGGCTGAGCGATGGCAGCTTCGTCGAGATGCTCGAGGGGCCGCTGCGCGAAGGCGATCTGGTGGTGACAGATCAAATCAAGACGGGTCCGAAATCGACGGGCAACACTTCGCCATTCGTGTCGGGACCGCGGATGCGCTGAACGCGATGCGCCCATTAATCGAAATCGTTAACCTGACCAAGACCTACGTGCTGGGCGAGGTCGAGGTGCATGCGCTGCGCGGCGTCAGCCTGACTATCGAGCGCGGCGAGTTCGTCGCGATCATGGGCTCGTCGGGCTCCGGCAAATCGACGCTGATGAACATGCTCGGATGCCTCGATCAGCCGACCAGCGGCAGTTACATCCTCGAGGGCGAGGACGTAGCTCTACTCGACGAATCGAAACTGGCGGCAATTCGCAGCAAGCGGATCGGTTTCGTCTTTCAGAACTTCAACCTGTTGTCGCGGACCTCGGCGCTCGAGAACGTCGAGTTGCCGCTCTTTTATTCGGCGTGGACGGCGGACGGAGAGCATCGCGCCTCCGACCTGCTGAAACTGGTCGGGCTAAGCGGCCGCGAGCTGAATCATCCGAACCAACTCTCGGGCGGGCAGCAACAGCGCGTCGCGATCGCGCGGGCGCTGGTGAATCGTCCGTCGATACTGCTGGCGGACGAGCCGTCCGGCAATCTCGATTCGACCAACTCGGCCGAGATCATGGACATCATCACGCGGCTGAATCGCGAACAGGGCATCACGGTGATTGTGGTGACGCATGATGCCGATATCGCGGCTTACGCGGATCGAGTGATCACGTTTCGCGACGGCGCGATCCTGTCGGACACGCGCAAAGCGGCTCAGCCGGCGGCTCACGCAGAGGCCACGGGCGTCGCGCAAACGACCGAGCAATCACCGACCGCGGTGCGCGATGAGGCATGGACGTTCGCGACGATGTCGCTCGCGGCGGCGGCGCGCGCGCTCCGGCGCAACAAGATGCGTGCGGCGCTCACGATGCTCGGCATTTTTATCGGCGTGGCGGCGGTAATCGCGATGGTCGCGATCGGCAACGGCGCGCGCTCATCGGTGCAGGCGCAAATCCAGAGCCTCGGCACCAATCTGATTATCGTGCTGCCCGGCGCGACTACCGCAAGCGGCGTGCGCGCAGGATACGGCAGCAATTCGACGCTGACGGTTGGCGACGCCGAGACGATCAAGAAGCAAGCGACTGCGGTCAGCCTGGTGAGCTATATCGATCGGCAGGTGGCGCAGGTGGTCGCGGGCAATCGCAACTGGAGCACCAGTATCAACGGCGCGACGGCGAGCTATCTCGAGGTGCGCGACTGGCCGGTCGAGATCGGCAGGAATTTTTCCGACTCCGAGGAGAAGAACGCAGCCGCGGTTTGCCTGCTCGGCAAGACGGTCGCGCTCAATTTATTCGGCGAAGGGCAGAATCCGATCGGCTCGATCGTCCGCGTGCGCAACTATCCGCTGCGCGTAATCGGCGTGCTGTCGGTGAAGGGGCAGTCGAACTTCGGACAGGATCAGGACGACGTGATCATCATGCCGTTCAACACGGCAGAGCGAAAAGTTCTGGGCGTGGCGGCGGCGACTGCGGCGCCCGCGCCGACGGCGGGCGTCTCTGGTACGTCGGTATTCGCGACGGTGCCGGCCACGAATCCATTCGGCGGCGCGCGGAAGATTACGGGCGTGGTCAATATGATTTACGCCAAGACCGCGAACGCAGACTTGGTGGACGCGGCGATGGCGCAAATCGCGCACACGTTGCACGAGCGCCATCGTATTCAGCCCAAGCAGGACGACGACTTCACGATTCGAAGCCTCAGCGATATCGCGCAGGCGTCGGAAAGCGCGACCAAAATCATGACGATGCTGCTCGCAGCGGTGGCGTCGATTTCGCTGCTGGTCGGCGGCATCGGCATCATGAATATCATGCTGGTGTCGGTGACGGAGCGGACGCGCGAGATCGGAATCCGGATGGCGGTCGGCGCGCGCCGCATCCATATCATGCTGCAATTCCTGGTCGAGGCGATGATGCTGAGTATCGTCGGGGGACTCGCGGGAATCGTGCTGGGGATCGTGGTGTCGAGCCTGGTCTCGATGCTGGCGGGATGGCCGACGCTGCTCTCGCCGGCGGCAATCGCGGGCGGATTTATTTTTTCGGCGGCGGTCGGAATTTTCTTCGGCTACTACCCGGCGCGCAAGGCCTCGCTGCTGCATCCGATCGAAGCGCTGCGCTACGAGTAATCGATCGAACCTGGAAAATCTTCGCGGCGCGATTGTGCGGCTGCAATCTCGCGGCTGCCTCGCAATCTAGCCAAAGCCACTCCGTCTGGACAGACTGGGATTATGAACAAGGATTTCTTCTACGCCCACAAGGGTGGATTGACGCTGGCGTTTGCGGCTTCGGTGTATGCGGTGAGTTGGGCGATTTTGTTTTTCACGCCGTGGCGCGATGCCGCGCGGATTGCGGTGTCGGTGGCGGAGGCGGCGCTGGTCGGCGGGCTCTGCGATTACATCGCGCTCAAGATGATTTTCGAAGAACACGTCTTTCTGCCCGGTTCGGGCGTGCTGCCGCGCAACCGGGAGAAGCTGATCGAGGGAATCGCGCATACGATCGAGAGCGAATGGCTGACGCCGCAAATGATCGGGCGCAAGTTGAACGAGATGAATCTCGTGAGCCAGCTCGGCAGTTTTCTCGAGGAGGTCAAAGTGCACGACCTGCTCGGACACGCCGGACTGGAGAGCATCCTAAGCCGCGCGATCGAGTATCTCGAATCGCCCGAGAAGCTCGATCGGCTCGAGGCGGTGCTGAAGAAGGCGCTGCCGAAGACGTTTACCCGCATCTACTCGCTGATGAATCGGCTCGGCGCCGACACGCTGAGCTCGCGCATCGCGGCCAATCTGCGCAAACGCCTGCCGCAGCTCCGCAACGATCCCGAGCTGGTCGCGACGGTCGAGGATGCGTTCCACGAATTTGGGCATCAGTTGCACGATCCGGACAGCTATGCACATCGGATGGCGCGCAGATTGATCGACGCGTTGGTACGTCGGGCCGTGGACGCGAGCCGTGGGCAGATATCGCACATGGTGCGGGAAAATCTGGCGCGGTTTTCCAACGAGCAGATTCGCGTGCAGATCGAATCGAAGACGCGGACGCATCTCGACTGGATTCGAGTCAACGGCGTGATTTTCGGCGCGTTCTTCGGCTTGCTGTTCGCGCTATCGCGGATCGTGCTGAATCACGGCCCGGAGCTGATCGCCCGCCTGCACGCGCTGTGAATGCTGCTATTGGCTAGCAGCAGCATTCAGGGAGTCGGGGCCAGTTGGACTCGATGCATACTCGCAATGGCAGTCGGTCGATTAGCAAGTTTTACCTCAGTTGCGGTCGAAGGAGCCGGCGCTGATTTTGCGGAGGTAATGACGCCAATCGTGTAGTGGTCATCGATTTGTGACGCGATCGAGGTCGCTACCTGATCAATTTGGTTGGCGTCTATCGCAAGTGGCGAGAATTTGAGTGGATTGATGAACAATCCTAGCGGCTGACGCTGCTCCAGCGATACCTTCGGCGCACTCTTGTCGGCAGGACTAAGGATAAAAAATACCACTGCGCCAATATTAGTCGCGAAATTCTTTAAGCTGTCAGTGTCGATGGCTTCCTGGGAATGACCTATATCCCAAGGACCAATAATTATTGGCACATGCGAGGCCGCTGGATTACCGACCCCGACCACGTAAATGCGGCTGTGCGAATTCAGCGCCGATGATACCAAGCCCTCTTGCGTGACGTTCTTGCTGGCATTGTCGAGGCCAGTTGATTCCAGCCAGCTCGCGGGGATGTCGTCAGTGAGGACGATCAGAACCTTGTCGGGATAGTGTCCGCCTTTGAGTCGCTCGATGCCAAGTTTCACCCCATCGTAGAGCGGCGTCCGGCCCCACGCGTTAACCGCATTGAGACGCGCGCTGACGATGTCATGGTCCGTCGTAAAGTCTTGAACCAAAACAGGATCGATTCCGAATGCGTAAAGGAAAACTTCGTCGCACGAATCGATTTTTTTCAGAAGCTCAGCGACTGCCGATTTTACGATCGGTAACTTGCTGACCATGCTGCCCGATTTATCGACCAGGATACCTATCGAAGCAGGCGGGCGAGTATGATCCTCACGAAAGAACGCGATAGGAACCGTCGCGCCCTTCTCGATGACGACAAAGTCCGACTCTTTCAGACCGTTGGTTGGCGCACCTGCCGGGTCGATAACTTCGACCGAGTACTCGGCATAATTCGGATTCGAGGCGAGATCTTTCGGCGGCGGCTCGGGATTCGATGAGCACAAATTCAGCGGTCCCTGAACGAGAGGCATCGCAACCGGCTCCATCGTCTGTGCGCATCCCGCGAGTGCGATCGCGAGAATCACAACGACCATCATGCGAACGAGTATTTTCACGTCCGATTGTTTCTCGGAATTCGATCGTCCAAGCATGACCGGCAGATAAAGCATGAAAACACGAAGACACCAAGAGTTGGATGCCTACTCGGTGTCTCCGCGAACCCCGGTGTCGTCGCTATGCGCGCGTCGTCGCGATGCTCGAGCGGTCAGATTGCTCAGGCTTTTTTCTTGGGCGCGGACGGCGGCGCTGACTCTTCGCCGGTTTGATCGCTCTCGACGGCGGGCGGCGGTGCGACCGGCTTGGCAGCGAGTTTCGCGCGGACCTTCTGCTCGATCTCATCGGCCAGCGCCGGATTCGCCCTCAGCAAGTCGCGCGCATTCTCGCGGCCCTGGCCGATCCGCTCGCCGCCGTACGAATACCACGCGCCCAGCTTCTCGATGATGTTGTGCTCGCTCGCGAGGTCCACCAATTCGCCTTCCTTCGAGATGCCGGTGCCGTAGAGAATATCGAACTCCGCCTCGCGAAACGGCGGTGCGACCTTGTTCTTTACGACCTTCACTTTGGTGCGCGAGCCAATCACTTCCTGCGCGTTCTTGATCGTGCCGATGCGGCGAATGTCGATACGGACCGACGCGTAGAACTTGAGCGCGTTGCCGCCGGTAGTGGTTTCAGGATTCCCAAACATCACGCCAATCTTCATGCGGATCTGATTGATGAAGATCACGATGGTGCGCGAGCGCGAAATGACCGAGGTCAGCTTGCGCAGCGCCTGCGACATCAGGCGCGCCTGCAAGCCCATCTGCGGCTCGCCCATCTCGCAT
>NZ_JAUSKL010000034.1 GCF_030646925.1 Candidatus Binatus sp.
GTCACTACAACCGCGCTCCCAAACCCATCAAGTGGACCTATCGCGACCCCAACCATCGCATCTATTCCGATACCAATGTCACTGTTACAGGCCACTAGTATCTTCAGCCTAATACTATCGAAGCCCAAGCGGAACTTTTCATACATTATGGCCGCGGCGTCGATGTTAGCGCCAGTAGGGGGATTGAACTCGATGGAGTGAGGTTGGGCGCGCGAGCACTCGTCGCATATCCGAAAGCCTATCCTTGTGATTTCTCGAAAATAGCGCCGGGTTCCGGCTAACCTCTCCCCGCATTCAAGGCACTCCATCAGTCGACCAAACGCTCGATCGCCCGCTATACTGTCATCGTTCCGAGAAATCGAAGCTAGTCGCGGTAGTGTCATGTCGTCAAGCGAGGAATCATTTCACGTCTATCAGCGCGCGAACGTAGAAGCGAAGATGTGGCAAAGCCCGGGGTCTCTCCAGGCACTCGCTGATTCAAACCTCGCCCGGTCGCTCCAACGTAAATTGCATTCGAAAACATCATTTTGCGCCATCGCGCCTCAGCCGCGCCGGTATGGAGCGGACGTTGGCGCGCGATCTCGGCTATCATTGGGTGCGACGTAGCGCGGGCAAACGCGAATCGGAAACTGCTTGAGCCTGAATTAGTTGTGACACGCCGCGCGCGTGCCGTCTAAGGCTGAACTGTTCACCCCGAAAAGCAAATGCGTGAGTGCCTGCGCTCCGCTGCGGTGCGATCGACGAGCATGTGATCGCGATCGTCAGCCGACGCCGTGCTGCTTGAACCATGCCTCCATCCGCTTCCATCCGTCTTTTGCCGCCGCGGGCCGATAGCTGTCGCGATAGTCCGCGTTGAAGCCGTGCGGCGTGTCGGGATAGACCACGATTTCCGACGGCTTGCCCGCCGCCTTCAACGCCGCGCGCATCTGCTCGATTTCCGCCATTTGAATCGAACTGTCATCGCCGCCGTACAATCCAAGCACCGGCGCATTCAGCCGATTCACCAACTCGAGCGGGCTCTCGGATGACGCGTCGCTGCCATGAGCCTGCAGCGGCCCGTACCACGCGACGCCCGCCTTCACCGCCGGATTGTGCGCCGCATAGAGCCACACTTGCCGCCCGCCCCAGCAAAATCCCGTGATTCCGAGGCGCGACGTATCGGCCTTGCCAGTGCTTTTCGCCCATGCCACCGCCGCATCGAGATCGCTCGCGACCTGCTTGTCCGGCACCTTTGCGACGACCTTCAAAATTTCCTGGATGCTGCTCAGTTGCGATACGTCGCCCTCGCGCGCATGCAGCGCCGGCGCGACCGCAAAGTAGCCCAGCTTCGCGAGCCGCCGGCAGATATCCTTGATATGTTCGTGAACCCCGAAGACTTCCTGCACCACCAGTATCGTCGGAAACGGTCCGCCCGTCGCCGGCATCGCGCGATACGCCGGCATCTCGCCGTCCGCCACCGGGATTCTCACTTCCCCCGCGACCAGCCCGTTCGCGTCAGTCGTGATCGTTTCGGCCGCCACCGGCATCACCGCCAGCGCGAACCCGGCCGCGAGGCTTCCGACCACGAATGCCCGCCGCGTGATCTGATTTTCCAACACCGTCCGCCTCGCGCCGCGATCGTCTCGATCCATCGCTCTTCCTCCGCTCGCTTGCCGATTAAGCTTAAGGGCCGATCATTGAATGCGTCAATTCAAATCCCCGGCCATTCGCCATCCTTGCCGCGCCGACTTCCCGATTGGTAGCGTGGCGTGCCACCGCTCGATTCGCAGGAGGGCCGCTTGGGTTCAAAAGTGCAGCCGGGCCATCAATCTCGATCCCGAACCGCTCGGACCGACGCGGTATCGATCAACATCCCGGAGCTCGATCTCACGCCCGCGATGATGATCGAGCGGGCGCGCGCGATGCGCCCGATCCTCCGCGAACGCCAGGACCGATGCGAAGCCGGCGGCGAATTGCCGGCCGCAACCAACGACGCGTTCGTCGAGGCGGGCTTCTATCGAACCGTCCAGCCGCGGCGCTTCGGCGGCTACGAATTCGACGTCGAGACGTTCCTGCGCATCATGATCGAGATCGCCCGCGGATGCCCTGCCAGCGGATGGGTCCTCGCGCTCACCGCCGGTCATCCGCTCGTGATGGCGCGGTTTCAGGAATCGGCGCAAATCGAAACCTACGGCGCCGACGGAGAATTCCGCGGACCGTTCGCGCGCTCATCCGCGATCGCAACTCCGGCCGACGGCGGCTTCACGATCCAGGGATTCTGGGATTACGCCTCCGGATGCGACATCGCCACGCACTTCATCGGCTCCGCCTTCCTCGACGGCGAACCCGGCAAGCCGCCGCGCCAGATACTGCTGTTGTTCGATCGCAAGGATTTCTCGATCGTCGATAACTGGCAGATGTTCGGGATGCAGGGCACCGGCTCTCGCCGCGTCGTCGTCGAAGAGCCAATCCTCGTGCCGCACTACCGCACTATTTCGTGGGACCTGCTCGACGGTCACCGCGCGCCATGGCCGATCCCGCGCGGCCTCGACAATCCGATGTATCACGGACGCATCACGAGCTTTCTTGTCGGCGAAGCGACCGCCGTCGCCGTCGGTATCGCTCGCGGCGCGCTCGACTTGTATGAAGATCTGCTCCGCACGAAGAACACACCGTTTCCGCCGTTTGTGCTTCGCGCCGACAGCTACGAGTTCCAGCAATACTTCGGCAAGGCGCACGCGCTCGTCGATACCGCCGAAGCGGCGCTGCTCAAGTTTGGCCAGGATTTCGTCGAAGTATGCGCGCGTCACGTCGAAGATAACGCATCCTTCAGCGGCGAGGTCGAGCGCCGTCTTCTGATCATTCTGCAGCAATGCGTGAATCTGTGCTGGGAGGCGGTCGATCTAATGTTCACGACCGCCGGCACTACCGCCGCTCGCAAAGACTCGAAACTCGGCCGCCACTTCCGCGATCTCGCGGCGCTCCGCACGCACGTCACGCTGCAACAATCACGCACCGCACTGAACTTCGCGCGCCTCCATCTCGGCTTGCCGCCCATTTCCCCGATGTAGCCCGGCGCGCACCGGAGCGGAAAATACATCCGAAACCTCACGCAGGTGGAGTTTACCCTGAGGCTCTGTCGAAGGGGGCTTCCCGAGGCAAGTAGGATGCGCGCTACGCGCTGTTAGTAGGCAAGTCGTAAGGCCAGTAGTTACGATCGCACCAAACACTGTTATCTGTCGCGCACCGGGTCGGTTCGCCGCATGCTCACTTGGGACTTTTGTGCGTTGCGATCCACCACGTATTGCCGCATCGATCCTTGATTCCGCACACGCGGTCGCCCCAGGTCATGTCGGCCGGCTCCCTGAGCGACGTCGCGCCAAGTTCGAGCGCGCGCTTATATGTCGCATCGACTTGCGGAACGTAAACCCACGTCGCCGCCGCCATCGATGAATCCGCAAACCATCCCGAGCCAACCATCACTTTCGCGTCGCCGATCTGCAGTTCCGAATGAAGCCCCGACGGATCCGGCGTTCCTCCGCCGATTAGCTCGGCGCCAAATGCCTGCTTCAGAAATTCGATCAATTGAACGTCGCCGAACAGATATGGCGTGATTGCCGTGAAGCCTTCCTGAACATGTTTTGCATCGCCATTCATTTTATAGTGCTCCTCTAACTACATCGCGAATCTTTCATCATCGCTCACAGCATCGGCGCTTCTTTTCCCTCTTATCCTTTACTAGCAGCGCGTAGCGCGCATCCCTGCCTTCCGCGTCCTTCCCTTACTTTCGCACAGCGGGCCGCTCGCATTTCTCCACTTTCTATCTCACCCTTTACTAGCAGCGCGTAGCGCGCATCCCTGCCTTCCGCGTCCTTCCCTTACTTTCGCACAGCGGATCGCTCGCATTTCTCCACTTTCTATCTCACCCTTTACTAGCAGCGCGTAGCGCGCATCCTATTGCCACGGGAAGCCCGAAACCTCGTGAGGTTTCGGACTCTTCTCCTCTCTTCTCACCCGCCTTGCTTCATTGCCCCGTCGAGGCGGCGCTGCATCTCCTCCGGCGCCACCACCTCGACCTGGCTCGAGATGAACCACAGATGCCCCGACGGGTCCGTCAGATGAGCATTGCGCTCGCCGAAGAACTCCGTTTCGGGCGCTTTCACCGACGTTGCGCCTGCGGCGATCGCGCGATCGTAAACCGCATCGACATCCTCGACATACAGATGAAGCGCGACCGGCGAGCGCGCGATCGATTGTGACTTGGGACTCAGCAGCCCCATCTCGGGAAACTCGTCGGCCAGCATGATCGTCGCCGCGCCAATCCTGAGTTCCGCATGGCCGATTCTTCCGTCGGGCATCATCAATCTGTAACTCTCCGTTGCACCAAACGCACGTTGGTAAAAGTCGATCGACTCGGCGGCGTTGCTCACGCTGAGACACGGCGCCAGCGGATTCGCCGGGTCCGGGACAGGATTCACTTTTGCAGCCATTGTTTTTCCTCTTCGTCGATTACTCAGATCTGAGATACCGAAGCTGCGGGTCGCGTGCTCAGTCGTCATCGCGTCACATCCTTTTTCACCGTCGCGAGATACCAGACGTTGTCGAATGGATCCTTCACGCCGGCGCCGCGATCGCCGTAGGGCGCATCCGATGGCGGGTAGAGCGACGTAGTCCCGGCGCCGATCGCTCGCTCGTCCTTGCGCCGACGTTTCAATGAAGCACCCAAGAGTCGCCTCTCATTATATAACCCGCCGGCGAGAGGAAAGGTTACGGCGCTCGAATGTTTTCGTTAAGCGTTCGCGCGCGAAGCCGAACGAAGAACCGCGGCAGGCCTCAATCAAGCTGCCTGCCGCGGGTACTGACTATGCGGAAATTATTGCGCTCTCAGTTCGTGAACGGGATCAGCTCGATTCGCCGGTTCTGCTTGCGCGTCTGCGGAGAATCGTTGCTCGCGACGAAATTCTCGGCGCCGAATCCGCGCGGGATCAGGCGATCTGACGCGATCCCTTGCGTCTCAAGGTAGGCCTTCACGTTCTCGGCGCGCTTCTGCGAGAGCCGCAGGTTTGCTTCCTTGCCGCCGCTCGGCTCGCAGTAGGCGTCCACGTAAACTTTCTTGTTCGGCTCGCTCTTCAAGATTTCCACCGCCGCGTCGAGGACCGGCTTCGAATTCGGGCGCAGGCTCGCGCCATCCGCCTTGAAGCGCAGGCCTTCGAGCCGAATCTTCTCATCAGGATGCGCCGCGATTCCTGCCTCGGGCGCGTTACCGACCTGGGCCGTCTGCACCGTACCGTCCCGCGACTCCCGGCAAGCTGACAATGGAATGAGCAGGATTGCGATTGCGCCCAGAGCCGCACTTCGAGTGAACGATAGTTGAGCTTTCATGATCGCACGCCTCGATTAGCTGTAACTGCAATCGACGTGCCGCAAGGAATTGCCAGTGATTTTCAATCATCCAGTCGCGCGCCGTGTAAGATGTACAGAGTAAAGCCACTCTTTCACCGCCCATTTGGAAGGGAAACGATTGTCTTCTATTCGCGATACCTCGCTCGAATTAGCCGGCCTGCATATTCGTCCTTCCCGTGTCATTTCGAGCGCAGCGAGAAATCCCGGATCCGGCTTCCCTCGCCGCCTCGCTCACTCGGCATGACACGGAAAAGACTGCTACCACATCCATTCGTGTCATCCCGAGCGGAGCGAGGAATCCGGGATTTTTGTCCTAATACCTCGCCCGTTCCTTTCCGTCATCCTGAACGGAGGCTGCCGGAGTCGAAGGATCCCGATGCAATACCACACGAAGAAGAAGATCCGGGATTCTTCGCCTGCGCAGCCTTCTGCTCAGAATGACAACGGTGGTGCGATCGATCATCCGACAAAATCTTCACAAACTCTCATTCGCGTAGGTTCGCCACGCGCCTTTTGACTTTACGCCGCCGCGCTAGTATTGAAATGGCGTTCCACCATGCGGCATACGCCTTACTAGGTCCAGGTGATCGATCGCGTCCTCGCGCTGCTCGAAATTCTCGCCGCCAACGGTCCCGCGATGACGCTCGCCGAGCTTGCCCGCCGCGTCGAATTGCCCAAGAGCACCGCGCTCAGATTGCTCGCCGTCTTGCAGCGCCATCGCTTCGTCGAGCGGGAATCCAGCACCGGCGACTACCGCCTCGGATTGAAGCTGTTCGAGCTCGGCAGCCAGGCCGCCGCGCAGTTCGATTTCGGCGATCGCGCCCAGCCCTACCTCGACCGCCTGATGTCCTCGACCGGCGAGTCCGTCTTCCTCTCGGTGCTCGACGGCGCCGACGTGCGCGGCGAGCCGCTCGATTGCGGACATTTCATCCCGGAGGAAGCGCCCGAGGCGCTCGCCGATCGATTGCTCGCGTTCTTCGGCGACACCGCGATTCGATGACAGCGATAGCTATTTCGGCGGCGCGGTTATCTCGTTGAATGCGCGGATCGCTTCGACCGCGGTGGGGACGCCGCTGTACTGCGAGACGTGGACGATCAGTTCCTTGAGTTCGTCCGGCGTGATGCCGATGTTCAGTGCGCCGCGCATGTGCAATCGCAGTTCGGGACCGCGGCCGAGCGCCATCAGCGCGGTGAGCGTCAGCATCGAGCGCGTCCTGGTCGGCAGTCCGGGGCGATTCCAGATCGCGCCGAACAGTTGCTCGTTCAAGAAGGTGGCAAAGCCTTCGTCGAATTTCTTTAGAAATTCATTGCCATCATTCGCGGCTTTCTCGCCCCACAGTTTGGCGCGAAGTTCCATTCCCTTTTTTGCGAGATCGTCAGCCATCACGAGTACCTCCGAGTTGCTTGAGTCGAATGTGAAAATCTAGCTGCGCACTTTGACGCCGGCGCGACCTTCCTGCAGCGTGAATGATACCGATGAATCCTTGTCGCCGAGGCCGCGCGCGATAGCCTCGACCAGGTCCTGCTCGACGATGTTCGCGAGCGGCATCGGCACGTCGATTTCGCGCGCGAGCTCGGTCGCGAGTCCGAGGTCCTTGCGCGCGAGCCTGAGCGTGAACGCGACGCGATCGAAGTTATCGCGCAGTACCATTTTGCGCATCACGCCGCGCAGCATCGCGCCCTGGCCGTATGCGCCGTTCTCGACCGCGCTCACCAGAGTCTCGGCGGGCACGCCGGCCTTGACGCCCATCGTAAACGCCTCGGCCAAAAGCTGCACGCTGCCGAAAACGATCATGTTATGAACCAGCTTAGCGACGCTGCCGGAGCCGATCGCGCCGATGTACGCCACCTTGTCGCCAATCGCGTCGAGCGCCGGCTTGATCCTGCGATAGGCGGATTCGTCGCCGCCGACCATCACCGACAAGGTTGCGGCGCGCGCGCCGGCGATGCCGCCGCTGACGGGCGCGTCGAGCATCGCGACTCCCTTGCGCGCGAAACTCGCGTGGATGCGCCGTATCACTGTCGGCGAATTGGTCGAGAGGTCGGCGTAGATGCAGGTCGCGTCGATTCGTTGCAGGATCCCGTCTGCACCGAGCGCGACTGCTTCGACTTCTTTCGGTCCGGGCAGCGAAGTGAATACCAGTTCGCTGGATCCGGCGGCGTCGGCAGGCGACGCAGCCCATCGCGCGCCACCTTCGAGATGGGCGCGGGCGCGATCCCGCTCGATGTCGTGCACCGCCAATGTGTGGCCCGCTTTCAGCAGATTGAGCGCCATTGGCCCGCCCATATTGCCCAAGCCGATAAATCCAATTCTCATGTTTCAGTCTCCTGCGGGATTTTGATTGCGCCCAATCGCGATGCCTTTGAATTGTTAGAGCACCGACGCACCGTCCGGCAAGCGCCGCGATAGTTTGGCGATCAGATCGCTTGACCCGCAACCCAGCCGCTCGACCACGCCCATTGAAAATTGTAGCCGCCGAGCCATCCCGTCACGTCAACCGCTTCGCCGATTATGAAGAGGCCGGGCACGGTGCGCGCTTCCATCGTTTTGGACGACAGCGCATCGGTGTCGATGCCGCCGACGGTGACCTCCGCTTTGGGCCATCCTTCTGTACCGACTGGCGTAACTGACCAGCGTTTCAGTCGCGCGGCGACGGAAGTCAGGTGGCGATCGGGAAGATTGGCGATCGGTCCTTCGTGCGGAACCGCGTCTGAGATTGCGGACGCGAGCCTGGCCGGCAACATTTCGGCGAGCACGGTTTTGAGTTCGGCCTTCGGGCGCGTACGCTTGCGATCCTTCAGAAACGAGTGGGCGTCGAGCGGCGGAACAAGATCGATCGCGATCGATTCACCTTCGCGCCAGTAAGATGAAATCTGCAGGATGGCGGGGCCCGACAATCCGCGATGAGTGAAGAGGATGCTCTCGCGAAAGCTCGTGCGGCCGCACGAAACGATCGCGTCGGCGGAGACACCGGTGAGTTCCCGGCATAGGTCGAGCGTCGTGCCTGAGAACCTCAGCGGGACAAGCCCCGGCCGCGGCTCGATCACGGGCAAATCGAAACGGCGCGCCGTCTCGTAAGCAAAATCGGTCGCGCCCATCTTTGGGATCGAGAGTCCGCCGGTGGCCAACACCAGCGCCCGTGCCGTGAACGTACCCTGGCCAGTATCGATGCGAAAACGATCGCTTCGCGTGATCGATGTGACGCGATGCTTCACGCGCAGATCGACGCCGGCGGCGGCGGATTCATCTAGCAGCATCGCGAGGATATCGCGCGCGGAGCGATCGCAGAAAAGCTGGCCCAGAGTTTTCTCGTGATACGGGATCCGATGGCGCTCGACCATCGTTATGAAATCGCGCTGCGTGTAGCGGCTGAGCGCGGACTTGCAGAAATGCGGATTGGCGGAGAGGAAGCGCTCGGGTGCGACCTCGAGATTGGTGAAGTTGCAGCGGCCGCCGCCGGAGATGAGGATTTTTGCGCCGGCTTGATCGTTGTGCTCGAGCAGCAGTACGCAGCGTCCGCGCTGAGCCGCCGTGATCGCGCACATTAACCCGGCCGCCCCGGCGCCGATGACGACTACGTCAAAGTTGGCGGGCAATGTTTCGCGCAGCTACTGACTGCTCCATACGAGTCGCTCGGCGCTGTACGGATCGTTCTGGACGCGGCACTCGTTGTCGAACATCATCGTCGGCCGATTCTCGGTCGAATAGGCGGGCCACGCTGGTATCTGGTCGTTGTTGGGATCGCCGGTGCGCGCGAATGCGATCCACGTCCGGCTCATCCTTTCGGCGAGCGCGAACCGGGTGGGCGCGTCGCCGCACAGTGCCGAAGTTTTGACGGTGTCGAACACGAACGGGATTTCGAGCGCGTGCGGCGACTTGAGTACGCCGTTCAGCGCCGGCGTCTCCCACGTGAACATGTACACGAAGACCGGCGCCGCGTGTTGCGCGACCTTGCGATCCGCGATGATGAGCGACGGGATTCGCATCGACTGATCGGTCGCGATCGCGAGCACGATGTCGCGTCGCGAGTCGTGCGGACGCGCTTTGGTGTAGCCTTCGATCAGGTGATCGGCGCGATCGCCGACCATCATTTGCACTCGATCGCGCATCGCCGCCGCATCCAATCCGTCGAGCCACGGCGCAAGTCCGAAGAACAGCGTCATCTCGTCCTTGTTGGTGCCGATCATCAGCGGCACCTGCGCTGAGATCGCTGGAGCGACGGGCTCGAACGGTCCCGCCGGCAGATGCTTGCCATCGACCACTGGATTGAATCCGACGCGGCGGCGATTGGCAAAAGACATCACGCTGAACTTCCTCAGCACCGCCGCTTGCGCGCTCAGAAGCCGCTCCGCCGGGATTGTGCGAAGCTCGCTCGTGCGCTCTTTGCCGAGGCCGAGTTCAGCCAGGACCTCTCGCGCGGTCTCGGCGCCGTCTTCGCGGCTCGCCATCTGCACCGCCGGTCCGCTCTGGATGATCGCCTTATGAAAGAGACCGTGCGCCGCGGGCATCGCCATCAGCACGCTGACTTTTGCGCCGCCGCCGGACTCGCCGAAGATCGTCACGTTGCCGGAGTCGCCGCCGAACGCCGCGATATTGTCGCGCGCCCATTCGAGCGCCGCGACGATATCGAGCATCCCGGCGTTGCCCGACGACGCGAAGTCAGCTCCGCCGAGTTCCTCGAGATGCAAGTAGCCGAATGCGCCGAGGCGATGATTGATCGTGACGACCACCACGTCGCCCTTGGCGGCGAGATTGCCGCCGTCGTACCAGCCCGACGAACCGGAGCCCGCGATGAATGCGCCGCCGTGGCACCAGAACATCACGGGGCGTTTGCGATGGTCGTTCACTGCGGGCGTCCATACGTTGAGGACGAGGCAGTCCTCGCTCATCGAGAGCGGCTCGGTCGCGAACAGCTTCAGCAATTCGGGCGAGAGCGCGAACGCGTCGTCGCTCTGCATCGCGCGCGGTCCGAAGGCGAGCGCGTCGCGCACGCCGGACCACGGCGCTGGTCGTGCGGGTGGCATGAAGCGATGCGCGCCGTTGGGAGCCGCGCCATACGGGATGCCCTTAAAAATGTTGATCCCGCCTTCCGTGATTCCGCGAACTTTACCGCCAGCCGTATCGACCAAAACGTGTTGTGCCATCGCGCATACCTCCGCCGCGTGAGTGATATCACAATTTGCAAAAATCCCGCGACTGGATCATAGTCGCGCTGATCGTCGGGTTAAGAAGCAACTGCTACTTACAACTCATTGGGTGACTGGATGTTAAACGCGCGTGTCGGCGCGGTGACGCGACGGTTCAATGCGACTCGTTCCTATGAGCCATATGACTGACTGTGAGATTTTGCATACACATAATCCGAGCGAATTGGTGGGAGGTCTCCAGCCAGTTGCTTCGAGTGCGGAGTCGAATTGCGAAGGCTTTCGGGTCGAGCGTTACGATATTGGAAGCTGGGGCCCCACGCCGAAGTTCGCCTATTCCAATTGCCATGTCCTCTCTCTTCAGCGCGAGGGCTTCAGCGAAGAGCCGCAAGCTACGGTAGGTCCGGGGGAGTTGGTGATTTGCGCCGCGGGCGAGGAGCAGGCGCGCTACAGTTTTCGACAGGCGCGCACCACAGTTGCGGTGCTGGGCCTATCGTTTATCAAGCGCGCGGTTCGCGATGCGATAAACGTCGATTCGCGGGAGCTACGGTCCAATCGGCGGACTCGAGACGAGCAGGTCGAACGGTTGATACTTGCTGCTGAATCCGAGATCGAGTCGGGGATGGCTGGGGGCCGAATGATGATCGAGTCGCTCGGCACCGCGCTGGCGATT
This sequence comes from Candidatus Binatus sp., assembly GCF_030646925.1. Taxonomy (NCBI): domain Bacteria; phylum Candidatus Binatota; class Binatia (SeqCode); order Binatales (SeqCode); family Binataceae (SeqCode); genus Binatus (SeqCode); species Binatus sp. (SeqCode). Next base: position 11,201 of record NZ_JAUSKL010000034.1, read on the forward strand.
CATCTCCTGACGCATCACTCCTCGAAACGGACAGCCTCGCGTGAATACGGCGCGATGCCGAGCCATCTACTGCGCCGGGCGGTTGAATTCATACACCACAATCTCACCAGAAACCTGAGCTTGTTTGAACTGGCTTCCGAGGTGGATATGAGTCCGTATCATTTCTGCCGTTTGTTTAAACGCAGCACCGGCCTGTCTCCGCATCAGTACCTGCAACGAGAGCGAATCAGGCGCGCCCGCGATCTGCTCGCGGAGCATCGGCTGACCGTGGCCGAGGTGGCGGGCGAACTTGGTTTCAGCGATCAGAGTCATTTTGCGCGGACCTTCAGCCGCAGCGTAGGCGCGACGCCAAGGGATTACGCAAACGCTCATTCACGGGCAAGTGGCGATTGCTCAGCGCCAGACGCTAAGAAGTCTAAATTGCGCAAGAATCGGCGAAAAATAGCACCAATCTTCTAGAATCGCATCTTGGATAAAGGCGATCCTCGGCCAACTATCGCCAGCCGCAAACCTGGGAGAGCAGAGGCCAGGCGGCTCGATAAAAACGCATAGGTAGGGGTCGGGTGGATGAGCTTTTTCGTGACGTTAACCGGCAGCGAGGGACGAATTTTAGTCAATCCCGACTGCATCGCGATGTGCGAAGAACGGAAGGCGGAAACGCTCATCACGCTCAGGTCCGGCCAAAAAATCAGCGTCAGCGAGAGTCTATCCAAAATCGCGAAGTTGTGTGAAAGCTTGCTGCAGTGACACCGGGCGACATTTCTCGAAAGGTTCGCCCGAAGATGTCCGTGCTTGCCAAGGATCTCGGAGAACGGGAAAATAACTTTGCGAATTTGCGCTTGACGCGCTCAAGCGGTACGGTACCGATAGCCTACTTTTAAGATCGAATTCCTGTACAGATCATTTTACCTGCTGAGAACCGTGCGATGAAGAAACAGCGGCGGTTGGGTGAGGTCATTAAAGCGCGGCGCACCGCGATCGATATATCGCAACGCGAACTGGCGCATCGCGTGGGAGTCGAAGGCTCGCACATCGCGTTCATCGAGGCGGGCCGGCGGCGGCCCTCGCTGGCGCTGTTATTTCGGCTCGCGCAGAACCTGGATATAGACCAGCAGGAACTGTTTCTGCTCGCTTACCCTAACGCAGCGGCCTTCATCGAACCCAAAGACGCGCCACTGGCCGAAAGCCGCGAGGCGGTATGGCGCCGTTTTTTGGCGACCGCTCCGCGCTATTCTGTCACCGCGGGCGAACTCGCGATCCTGCGGAAGATATGCCTGCTCGGGAGGATCTCATCGCCGAGTGCATATCGTTCGATACTCAATTCTATCCGTCAGGCATTCGAAACAGACTGATCCCAGACGAATTGCCGAGCGCTGGCTTCAATTCGCCGCCCAATGCAATTGAGGCTCTTGAGTTGGGGGTCGCGCTCTGCGAATACCGTGATCGGGAGCGTCGATCATGGTGATTCAAATTTACAGTCTGACTTCGGTGGCTGACGCGATTGCGACGGCGGACGTAGGTGCGCATCTGATTGGCGTGGTGGTGGCGGAGGCAGGCGTCGTGGCCGAGGCGATCGATGCGGGCAGGGCGCGCGAAATTCTCGCGGCGATCCGGCCGCGGGCGCGCGGCGTTGCGCTATCGCTGTCGGACGATCGCGACGAGATTTGCGCGATGGTCGATAGCGTGCGGCCGGATATTTTGCACGTAGTGGCGCGCGAAATTGAACCCGAAGATTGCGCGTGGATTCGCCAGCGGATCGCGCCCGTGCAACTGCTGCGCGCGATCGCGGTGCGGGCGGGCGAAACGATCAGCGAAGCCGACACGCATCAGAATTGCGTTGACTACCTGATGCTGGATTCGGGCGCGAAGGGACCGCCGTTTCTCGGCGCGACTGGCGAAACGCACGAGTGGTCAGTGAGCAGAAACGTCGTCGAGCGCTCGCGGGCGCCGGTGATCCTGGCGGGCGGCCTCTCGGCGGAGAACGTCGCCGCGGCGATCGCGCAGGTCAGGCCGTGGGGCGTGGATTCGTTCACGCATACCGACATCGTGGGGCAGCGCGGGAAAAAGGACCTCGCGCGAGTGCGCGCGTTCATCGCGGCGGCGATGCGCGGATTTGCGGATGCGATCGATGCGTCGAAGAACTGAGCGAGCAAGGCGAGCGACTGAGGAAACCAGCGGCGGCAATCAATCGAGCGTTTTGTGAAAGCGCAAGGTCGCGAGGGTGAGCGCGCCGGCGCCCAGCAGCGCCATCGCAACCATCTGCGGCCATAGCACATCAAGGCCAACTCCTTTCAGAAAAGAACTGCGCAAGACGATCAAAAAGAAGCGCAACGGATCGAGATAGGTCACCAAGCGCAGCGCTTGGGGCATGCTTTGTATCGGGTAGCCGAATCCCGACAGCATGATCGCAGGCGTGACGAAAAAGAAGCCCAGCGAAAACGCTTGCTGCTGCGTCGTACACAACGTCGAGATGAGCAGGCCGACGCCGAGCGCGCTCGAAAGAAAAAGGATGGTACCGAGCAGCAGCACGAGCGGGCTACCGCGGAACGGAATCTGGAACCAGAGCGTCCCTGCAATCGACACGAGCATCAGGTTGCCCAGTCCCACGAGCAGGAACGGAAGCGTTTTGCCGATGATCAGTTCGGCGGGGCGAATCGGCGTGACCATCAGTTGCTCGAGCGTTCCGATTTCGCGCTCGCGCACCAGAGCAAATGCGGTCAGCGTGATCACCGAAAGCAGCAGCAGGGTGCCGATAACCCCGGGCACGAAGAACCAGCGGCTCTCGAGATTGGGGTTGTACAGCGGACGTTCCTCGAGCTGGATGCGCGGCGCGAAGTGGACCGCGGCGGGGATGAGGCGTCCGGCGCGCTCGAGTTGGTAATCGGCCGCATACTTAGTTGCTATTTGATTTATATATCCGATGGCTATCAATGCAGTATTCGAATCGGTACCGTCGAGAATGGCCTGGACGGGAGCAGTCTCGCCCTTGCGGAGCAACGCCGCAAACCCCGGATGAATCTGCAATGCCAACACGACGCGGCGATGGTCGATCAAATCGGCGATTTGCGATTGATCGGTGAGTACCGCGCGAATCCGGAAGCGATTGCTGGAGGTGAAGCGCTCGAGGAACTCGCGGCTTTCCTGGCTGCGATCGAGATCGAGCACCGCGGTCGATACGTGCTTAACTTCGTAGGTCGCCGCGTAGCCGAATATCAGCATCTGCAACAGCGGCGGTATTATCAGCGCGAAGCGCGCCCGCCGATCGCGAAACAAATGGATGAACTCCTTGATCAGAATCTGATGCAGCCGCTCGATCACGCCGCCACCTCACACCAGCGACTTGTGAAACGATCGCTTGGCAAGCAGCACCATCAGCACGGTGTAGAGGCTGAGCGCCAAGGCTGGGACCGCGAGAACTCGAAGTCCGTTACCGCGCAGAAACACGCCCTTCAAAATGATGATGTAGTAGCGCGCCGCAACGATGTAGGTGACGGGTCGGATGCCTACGGCCATCTGATCGATCGGAAACGTGAAGCCCGACAGCAGCATCGAGGGCAGGAACGCGGCGACCAATCCGATCTGGCTGGCCGCGAGCTGATCGCGGGTGATAACTGAAATCCAGAATCCCAAACCTAAGATTACGGTCATGAAAAGTCCGGAACCGACGGCCAGCGTCACGATCGAGCCGCGGAAAGGAACCTCGAACCACCAGACGGCGACTGAGACGCAGATCGCGGTGTCGAACATCCCGAGTGCAAAATACGGAATCAGCTTGCCGAGAATCAGTTCGAGCGCCGTCACCGGCGTCGAGATCAATTGCTCCATCGTGCCGCGTTCCCATTCGCGAGCGATAGTAAGCGAGGTGAGCAGCGTGCCCACCACCGCCATCACGATCGCGGCGACGCCCGGCACGATGAAGTTCTTGCTTTCGAGATCCTCGTTGAACCAGGTGCGCGTTTCGATCGAAATCGATGGATTCACCGCCGGCGCATTGCTGCGGCGGAAGAACGCTGCCTGGATGGCGGCGCCGTAACCAGCCAGGACTCCTTGCGCATAGGCGATCGCGATCTGCGCGGTGTTCGCGTCGGAGCCATCGACCAGCGCCTGCACCTTGACCGGGCGGCCGTCATGCAGGCGCGCGGAAAAATCGTGCGGAATCACGATCGCGAGCTGACAGCGGCCGTCGTCGAGCGCCGCGTGGAGCGCGCGATAGTCGGTCACCATCGCGACCAGCTTGAAATACTCCGACGATTGAAACCGCTTCAGCAGATCCTGGCTCGCGGGGCTGCCTTCGCGATCGAGCGCGTACACGCGGATGTGCTTGGTGTCGAGGTTGACGCCGTAGCCGAGCAGCGTCATGAGCATCAGCGGCATCACGAGCACGATCAGCAGGCTGCGGCGATCGCGCACGACCTGCAGCACCTCCTTGCGCGACACGGCTAGCATCCGGTGGAAATTCATGGCGAGGCCTCCGCAGAATGATTCGCGGTTCTCCCGCTGGTGAGTGCGACGAACGCATCTTCGAGACTCGGTCGAATCGCTTGCAGGCGCGCGACGCTGATTCCCGCGCTCTCGAGCACGCGGCGAACCTCGTTCGCGATCTCGTCGCTCGACACCACCAGATGAAGCGCGTTGCCGAACACCGCGGCGTCGCGGACGCCATCGATCCTGTGCACCGCTTCGATCGCGTCGCCAAGGCGATCGCATTCGAGCAACAGCAGCGAGCCGTCGATCGCGCCGATCTTCAACTCCGTGGGCGTGCCGAGCGCCACCAGCGAACCGCGATACATCAGCGCCAGCCGGTTGCAGTATTCGGCTTCGTCCATGTAATGCGTGGTCACAAAAATCGTGACGCCTTCGTCGCTCATGCTCTGGATAAGTTCCCAGAAGAGGCGGCGCGATAGCGGGTCCACGCCCGAGGTTGGCTCGTCGAGAAATACGATCGGCGGCCGATGCAGCACAGCGCATCCGAGCGCGAGGCGCTGTTTCCATCCGCCCGACAGCGCGCCGGTGAGACTCGATTCGCGGCCGCGGAGGCCTGCCATCTCGAGCGCCCAGCCAATTCGCTCCTTCACGATTTCGCGCTCCACGCCGTACATTCCGGCAAAGAAGCGCAGGTTCTCGAGCACGGTGAGATCGGCGTACAGCGAAAATTTTTGCGACATGTAGCCGATGTTGCGGCGAATCAATTCGGGCGACTCGACGACGTCGTAGCCCGCGACCGTCGCACGGCCGGCGGTCGGATGCAGCAAGCCGCACAGGATTCGGATCGTCGTCGATTTGCCGGAACCGTTGGGGCCGAGGAAGCCGAACACCTCGCCGGTGCGAGTTTGAAACGAAATGCGATCGACGGCGGTGAAGTCGCCGAATTTTTTGACGAGATTTTCGACCTCGACCGAATAGCCGTTGGAGTTCATTGGAGCGCACCGCCAGCCGGCGCTTCGATTGGCGCGCCACGATGCGCCGCGTCTTCGCGCACCGCCTCGACAAACAAATCCTCGATGGTCGGAACGGCGTGAACGATCTCGTCGAATGGAATCTGTCGCGACTTCAAGCGCGCGCTCAATTCGGGGATGCGCCGCTCGGCGTTATCGACAAACAGATGCACTGCGTTGCCGACCAGCACCACGCTCGCGACTCCCTCGGCGATAGCGAATTCGTCGCGCACGCGGCGCGCCTCCGACGAAACGATCGAGACGACTGCGCCGGGCATCTGCGCCTTGAGATGGGCCGGCGTGTCGCAGAACAGCAAGCGCCCCTGATGCAGCAGCGCAATCCGATGGCATCGCTCGGCCTCGTCGAGATACGCGGTCGAGTTGACGATCGTGACGCCTTGCCCGGCCAGCGAGTAGAGCATCGCCCAGAATTCGCGGCGCGAAACCGGATCGACGCCGTTGGTCGGTTCGTCGAGCAGCAGCACGCGCGGCGTATGAATCAGCGCGCAGACGAGGCCGAGTTTTTGCTTCATCCCGCCCGAGAGCTTGCCGGCGAGGCGCGCGCGAAATTCGCTCATCCCGCAGGCGACGAGGAGTTGCTCGGAGCGCGCGGCGCGATCGGCTTTGCGCACGCCGAACAGGTCTGCGTAAAAACGGATGTTCTCGTCCACGGTGAGATCTTCGTAAAGGCCGAAGCGCTGCGGCATGTAGCTGATCAGTTGCTTGACGCGTTCGGGCTCGCGGACGACGTCGCAGCCCGCGACCGTCGCGCCGCCTTCGTCGGGCGCGAGTACGCCGGCGAGAATCCGCATCGTGGTGGTTTTGCCCGCGCCGTCGGGACCGACGATTCCGAAGATTTCGCCCGCGCCGACCTCGAAGCTAAGGTGATCGATCGCGCGAACACCCGGATAATTCTTGACCAGTCCGCGAATGCTCAGTTCGGGCTCAGTCACGACTGTCACCGCGCTGCACCGGCGCGCCCAGATGAATCGTTGCGTCGGCGGGCATCCCGGGCTTGAGTTCATGATTCGGATTCGCGACGTCGATCTTGATTCGATAGACCAGCGTCACGCGCTCCTTGTGCGTCTCGACGCTCTTGGGCGTGAACTCCGCCTCGGACGAGATGAACGAAATCTGGCCGGGATAATTGCGGTCGGGATAAGTATCGGTGTGAACCGTCGCGGACTGGCCCCATCGGATGCGGCCGAGATCGGTTTCGCCGATGTAAGCGCGGAGCCAAACGTGATCGAGATCGGCGAGCGTGACGACCGGCGTGCCGGGTTGCATCACTTCGCCGAGTTCGGTCTGGCGCGTGAGTATGACGCCGGAGAAGGGCGCGCGCAGCGTGGTGTAGCCGAGCATGATTTTGGCGAGTTCGAGATTTTCGCGCGCGCTCCGGATGTTGGCGTGAGCGACCGCGATATCCTGCTCGGCGGCATGCTGCATCGCGAGGTCGCGCTGCATCGCGGCCTTGCCCTGCTTGAGCGCGGTCTCGGTGCGATCGCGCAGCTCGGCGGAAATTACCTTTTGCTGCCAGAGCTTCGTGCTGCGATCGTGATCGAGCTGCTTTTGCGCAACGTCGGCCTCGTCATTGGCGATCGTCGCGCGCGCGGCCTCGAGCCGGCGCATCGCGGAGATGAGCTGCTGTTCCTGCACGCGCAGAGCCGCGTCGTTGATCGCAACCTGCTGGCGATAGTCGCTGTCGTCGAGCCGCGCGAGCAGCGTACCGGCAGTGACCCATTGCCCCTCGTTGAAAGGCAATTCGATCACGCGCGACTGCACGGCTTTGAAGCCAATCACGCTCTGATGCGCTTCGATATTTCCCGAGACGAGCAGAGTATCGGTGGCCGCGGGCTTGAGCAGCAGCGGCGCGAGGAACCATCCGGCGACGGCGAGCGTCGCAGCAACGACGACTACTACGATTGCCCTCTTCATCGGAGTCCCGCCAGTTTTCTCGATTGGTGAATGCGAGGCTTCAGGCGCGTCGCGCCGACCGGGGAATCAATCCGCCTCCGATTGGCTTTGACTGCCGCCGCCGAACGCGCATCCGGGTCGATGCTCATGCGCTCGCCGATCCAGCGCAAAAACGCGGCGCGCCTGCGCACGAAGCGCGGATCACCTGGCTCCATGCCGGTGATCAGGCGAATCATCTGCGGCATCACCATTGGAAAGATCACCAGCGCGAGCATCGAGATGAATAGCTGTGCCAGGTCAACCTGCTTGGGCAGAAATCCATCGCGCTGCGCGCGCCGCAGCCGCGCCACGGCCTTCTCGAACAGCGCACGCCGTTCGTCGGCGGCGACCAGTTTGCCGCGGCCGTTGTCGATCGCTTCCCATTCCATCAGGCGGACGAAGTCGAGGTCGGCGCCGGCGAGCTTGTACAGATAAAGCAGGGCGTCGGCGAACTTGTCGGGCGTGGAATCGATCAAGTCGGCCCGCTGATTGATCTTGCGGCGCAGCACTTCCCGGTAGAGATCCTGCTTGACGCCGAAGCAGTAGTAGAGCATCCGTTTGTTGACGCGGGCGCGGCGCGCGATCGCGTCAACGCGAGCGCCGGCGAAGCCCTTGGCGGAGAACTCGGTCAGCGCGGCGGCGAGAATCTTGTCGCGGGTGCGATTGAGGTCGCGGACATTAGCGCGCCGGGCTGCCATCGAAAGAATCCTTACCTCATTAACTGTCCAGTTAATAAGAATTAACTGATTAGTTAATTATGACTGCGTCCGCAGCCAGTCAAGAGGGTTCTGCACCCTCACCTGTCTCATCGCCTGAGGCGCCTCGACTTCGCTCAGGGCAGGCTCTCAACGGTTTGAAAGCGGGCGAGGAATAAGAGCGTCAGCGGCCGCTGAAGTTCGGCTCGCGCTTGCTCATGAAGGCCTGGATGCCCTCCTGGAAGTCGCCCGAGCGGAACAAGAGCAGCAATTGCATCAGGACGTGATGGGTATGCGATTCGAAATCTTCGCTGAGGCCGTGGCGAAAGAGGCGCTTCATCGCGCGAATCGCGAGCGGCGCGTTGGCGGCGATTTTCGAGGCCCATTGCAGAGCCTGCGGCATCAGATCGTCGTGCGGCACGACTGCGTTTGCGAGGCCCAGTTCGACTGCGCGGGCGGGCGGAATCTCGTCGGCGATGAAGCCGATTTCGCAGGCGCGGGCCCATCCGACGAGCCGCGGCAGATACCAGGTGCCGCCGCTTTCCGGGATGATTCCGCGCTTGGCGAAAGCCGGTACCAGCTTGGCGCGATCGCTGATGAGCCGCAGGTCGCAGCCGAGCGCAAGGTCGAATCCGTACCCTGCGGCGGGGCCGTTGATCGCGCAGAGAACGGGCAGATCGACGCGATGGAGCGTTACCGTCGGAATTTCGCGGGTGCTGATATGCGCCGCGCCGCCGCCGCCAGAGAGCACGCCGGCGCCGCCGATTCCGCGCCCGGCCGCGGCGTCCTTCAGGTCGAGGCCGCTGCAGAAGCCGCGTCCCTCGCCGGTCAAAATGATGACGCGAACATTCGGGTCGTTGTCGAATTCTTTCAGCGCTTCATTCAGATCGTTCAGCATCTCGATGCTGATCGCGTTCATCCGATCGGGGCGGTTGAGTTTGAGAATTCCAACGTGGTCCTTTTTTTCGACGAGCAGGTCGGCCATAAACGGTTGACTCCTTGTGGCAGCTTGCGGTGGCGCCCCGCACCGATCGATTGAGGCCGTTCTCCTCAAACCGCTCGATCGCACGGCCAAGGCGCGTATTCAATCGTCCTGCTAGTATGGTTTATGCGGATTTTTCTCTGAAATCAGACGTGCATAGCTTTGCTCGAGGTGAATTCGCGGCGCGTCGCTCTTCCGATGAGATCGCTAGAGTTGTGCTGTTGAAGAATTGAACTAGCTCGGCTCCGACGTCGCGGTTTAGTTCGCAGGCCATCATAATGGTCATACCTCTCGTACTTCGAAGCGATCGCTGTGCGCGGTGGCACAATAGACCGTCACGTCGTCGAGCTCAAATGTGACATTCGACGAGCAAATTGAAATAGTTATGATGCTGGCGTCATGAAACTCCACTGCTTCGATATTGCTAGTTGAGTTCACTGATTGAAACGTCGATGCTGCGATCCGTTGCGAGCCGCATTGATCACGGCTCGTCTTGAGCCGACTTCGGCGGGACGTCCGAATACCCCAGCCCCAGATGCATCCGGTAGCCGCACAAATCGCGCACCGGCTTCGGCAACGTGCGCGCGAGATGAGGCGGCACATCGATAAACTGATTTTCTTCCTGCCGCAGCCATCCGAGCGAATACGACAGGAACACGCCGTAGCGCCATTGATCGACTCGATTCGCGCCAGCGCCGTGCAGCGTCCCGCCCATCCACAGCAGCACCGATCCCGCCGGCATCGCGGCCGCGACCACCTCATCGGGCCGCGCAACTCGATCCTGCGGCCAGCGATGACTCCCCGGCACGATATGCGTGCCGCCGTTCGCCTCGGTGAAATCCGTCATCGCCCACATGCTCGCGACAATCATGTTCGGCCGCGGCACTTTGAAAAATTGAAACGGATCCTCTTCGCGATGCAGCATCTGCTCGGTCGCGCCGGGACCTATCACCAGCGCCGCCGTCGCATGCACCTGGTAGGTGCGCGAATTGGGCTTGAGCAGCGCGTCGCACACCGACGTCATCAGCGGATGCGTCACGAAGGTGCGAAACGTCTCCGACTTCGCGACCAGCGCCGTAATACGTTTTGTATTACCCGGATAGAAATCCGCCGGTCCGCCTTCCGCTTCGTATTTCTTGTTGAGGCTCGTGCCCGCGTCGGTGGTTTCGAGATACGGCCCAAGCTCGCGCGCGATCGCGTCGCGCTGCGCCTGATCGATCACCCCGCGCACCACCACGCAGCCCTCGCGCTCGAGCGCTGCGAGCACTTCCGCTGGCGAATCCTTCGAGCAGACGGGTATTGAAGCCATCCGACACCTCCCGGCGCGATTACTCAGTTCGCAATTATCACCGCGCCGCAAACATGGTCAAATCACGTGCGCCGTCGCAGCGTTCGTGTCAATGGCTCCCCAATTTGCGCCGCGCTGGCGCCGTGCTTGAATGGAAGGCGCGAGCACGAATCGTCCCGCTCGATTGGAGTAACTGCCGATGGCCAAAATCACCTACCGCGTCCATCCCGAGACCGCCGTTTTGACCCGCGGCTTCGATCCCGCGCTCTCCGTGGGCGCCGCGCGGCCACCGGTTTACCGCAGTTCGACTTTCGTCTTCCCCAGTCCCGAGGCCGCCGAGCGCGCGTTCGGAATCGTGCTCGGCAAAATTAAACCCGAGGGCACCGATCGCCCCGATCTGATCTACGCGCGCCTGAATCATCCCAACGCCGAAATCCTCGAAGAACGACTCGTGCCGCTCGAACGCGGCGCCACCTCGGCCGCGGTTTTCAACTCCGGCATGGCCGCGATTTTCACCGTGCTGATTACCGTCCTCGAGCGCGGCAGCTCGCTCATCTATACCCAGCCGCTTTATGGCGGCACCCAGCATTTGATCCATCAGATAATCGAGCCGCTCGGCTTCGACGTTCACGCAGTGCCCGCCGGCAACTCGCAGGCGCTCACCAACGCGATCGAGCAAACGCCGCGCCTGAAGCTCGTTCTGATCGAAACGCCCGCCAATCCCACGTTGATGATGACCGATATCGCCGAGGCCTCCGCCGCCGCGCGCAGGCATCCGAATCGCCCGCTGCTCGCGATCGACAACACTCTGCTCGGCCCGACCTTTCAGCATCCGCTCGATCACGGCGCCAATCTCGTGATCTATTCCGCCACCAAATTTCTCGGCGGCTTCAGCGACCTGCTTGCCGGCGCAATCCTCGCCACCGACGCCGAATTGATTCAGAGCCTCACCGGCACGCGCGCGCTGCTCGGCAATATCCTGCAAGCCGACGAATGCTGGATGCTGGACAGCCGCCTCTCGACCGTCGCGCTCAGGATGAACCGCCAAAGCAAAAACGCGCAGCGCATCGCCGAGCAATTGACCAAGCATCCCAAGGTCAAGCGCGTGATCTATCCGTCGCTCTTCACCGATCCCGATCAGATACGAATCCGCGATGCGCAAACCGACTATCCCGGCTCGCTGCTGACGCTGGAGCTTACCGGCGGCAAGACCGGCGCATTCGAATTTCTGCGCCGTCTCAAAATCGCCAAGAACGCCGTCAGCCTCGGCGGCGTCGAGAGCCTCGCATGCCATCCGATGACGACCACGCACAGCGAACTGACCGCCGACGAATTCGCCGCCGCCGGCATCACCGACGCGATGGTGCGCATCTCGGTCGGCACCGAACACTGGAAAGATTTGCTCGCCGAGTTTACCTACGCGCTCGCCGGCATCTGAGATGATCGCCAAAACTGATTCCGCAAGCGCCGCGGCCAACGTCGTGATGGGCGTTACGATCACTCATCCCGACAAAGTGCTATGGCCCGGCGTCGGAGATCGCCAGCCCGTCACCAAGCTAGATCTCGCGCGCTACTACGAAAGCGTCGGCGCCTGGATGATCCCTCATTTGAAGGGCCGTCCATGCTCGATCGTTCGCGCGCCCGACGGCATCCAAGGCGAGCTCTTCTTCCAGCGCCATGCGATGCCCGGTACGTCGCACCTCGTCGCGCTCACGACCGTGCCCGGCTCCGGCGACGACCAGCCGTACCTCCAGCTTGATCGAGTCGAGGCGCTCGCCGCGATGGCGCAGGTCGCCGCAGTCGAGCTTCATCCGTGGAATTGCCATCCCGGTCATCCTGAACTCGCGGGCCGTCTCGTCTTCGATCTCGATCCCGCGCCCGACGTCCCGTTCTCCACCGTCATCGACGGCGCGCGCGAACTGCGCGATCGCCTCGACTCGCTCGACCTGGTCGGCTTTTGCAAAACCACCGGCGGCAAGGGCTTGCACGTCGTCGCCCCGCTCTCCTCGGCCGAGAAAGACGCGGTCCCGTGGACCGCGGCGAAAGCGTTCGTGCGCGACGTATGCGCGCAGATGGCCGCCGACAGCCCCGACCGGTCCCTTGTAGTGCGCGAAGTGTAGCGCAACGGACGCCTTGAGGTATCGGCGTCCAGTCCGACGAACGTGTAGGCATCGCCAAACTCGCCACGCTCGGCAAGCTGAGCCGCGGGTTTCTGCTTCATGCCGACATACGCCCAAATCTCAGCGCGTATTAAAATATTTGCTTGAAATTTTTAATCCACGCAACTAGATTAAAATCATGGATGCGCGGGAATTTACAAAAGAGAGCACTGGAAAGCTAGTCAGGATTCCGAACGGGCCGCCAGATATTCAAGTCGCGTTTATACCAGCTCCGCTTCCACCGAAGTGGAGCTGGCCAAATCGACTTTGGAATTTGCTCGTTCAGGCGCGAACTTGTCTGTCCAGTCTAGACGGTGTGGGTAAGCACCTTCCAAATCCGGAAATTCTTATCTGGCCGCTTCAGCGACGAGAAGCGCAACTTTCATCGCAACTGGAAGGGACGATTACCGACCCGCAGCAGCAGGCGTTGTTTGAAGCCGATCCAAGATACCCAATATCGGCCTCTGATCCAGCCAATGCTTTTCGGGAAGTTTTTAATTACAGGCAGGCGCTGAGGCTCAGACTCGACGGCAGAAATCAGTTGCCACTATCGCTGCGATTGATGCGCGAACTTCACGCCATATTGATGGACGGAGTGCGAGGGTCCAATCAGCAACCAGGAGAATTTAGAACAATACAAAATCAGATCGGCAGGCCCGCTCGATTCGTGCCTCCTCCTCCGGAGAATTTATCGGAAGCTCTTAATGATCTTGAGAGATATCTACACGTAAATGACTCTCCGATCGATCCGTTAGTCCGAGCGTTTCTTGTGCATTATCAGTTTGAAGCCATCCATCCTTTTTGCGATGGCAATGGACGCGTCGGGAGACTTCTTCTCTCGATTATGATCGCAGAGTGGTGCGGCCTTTCGAGTCAGTGGTTATACATGAGCGCGTTTTTCGAGAAGCATAAAAGGGACTACATGGACCTGCTGCTGGGCGTCAGCACGCACGGCGCTTGGGACTTATGGATTGAGTTTTGTTTGAACGGCGTAGTTTCTCAGGCCAGAGATACGGAGAAGCGATGTGATAGATTGCTTCAATTACATCGGGATTTTCATAATCGCCTAAAGGAAGGAAGTGTTCGCCTGTCACAGCTCGTTGACAACTTATTTAAGAATCCCATCATTACAGTATCGAGGTACTCCAAAGAATTTGGCGTCACATACCCGACCGCGCGATCTGATTTAAACAAGCTTCACCGACTGGGAATCGTAGAGCCGCTGAGCGGCCTCGACGTTATTACTTATTACTGCGCCAGCATCTATGGAGTCACTTACGAGGATGAACCAGAAGAGGGGCAAGCGGCTTGATGAATCATCCTCGGCGATTCCAACGTGAGGCAGCCGCTTTTTGGGCAATCGCTTTGCGTTCCTTCGCACTCAGTTTTGCGGCTCGAGCATTCCCGCCTTTCAGTCCGCCTAGCCTGCCGAGCGCTACGGCAGCGGGATTCTTTTCTGGTTCTGGTTCAGATTCCTGCGGTTTATCAGCTGCGATAACGTCGATTATGTTGGACGCAATCTCGTTCACGTCCGGCGGCCTCGACTTTCTTGAGCGGTCAGGCATAAATCAAATAATGCCATGAAAAGAGAGGGAATGCAAAAGTGGCAAAAAAGAAACAGCCCGTTACCTTAGTCCCGAATACAGGCAGCAATCAGATACGGGCGAAAGTGATAGGAACTCTAGTGTTGTCGCTTCTTACCGTGTTGAGGGAAGAGTCTCCTGCTACTGTCACGGCCATGCGGGATACGCTCGACCGACTCCTGAAGCGGGCGATTGAAAAAAAAGCTGATGCTACGCAGATCACGGTTATCAAAGAAGCTTGGAGCTTCGTCAACGGCGTGATCCTCACCGGCGGCATTCAATAACTGAAAGACGCTATGTTCGAGAAATTGAAAAAGTGAATCGCGCATGCGCGCTATTAAATCAAATTGGGACACTACCCCCGCCATCCACCCTCGCGACAGGCACCCTCGCCGCGTGATAGTGTGTTGCGGATAACATCACCCCTGGGAGCGTGAAGCGTAATAGATGATATTTCCGAAGCCGATCCAGTTTGCGAGCCTGTCCGAAATTCGCCCGTCACGGTTCAAGCAAGTTCTGCTCGCTGTCGCCGCCACCGCCTTTTTTTCAGGAACGATCGCAGTTCCGGTGGTTTTCGGCGCCCCCGCAGCGCACACCGATGACGCCGGCACCGTCGTCGCCACCGTCGGCGATCACAAAATCACCGCCGGCGAGCTCGATCAGAAAGCGAAGCCGCAGATCGATCAGCTTCGCGCCGCGCTGGCCAAGCGGGTCGAAGAACTGATGCGCGATCGCAGCTTCGAAATCCGCCGCCGCACGCTCGAGGAAATGGCCGACGACTACCTCGTCGTGCAGGCCGCGCAGCAGGCCCATCTCAGCGTTGACGAGTACGTCAAGCAGCAAAGCACCGGCAAGAACGCCGTCACCGACGCCGACGCCAAAAAATTCTACGACAAGAACAAGCAGCAGAACGCCGCGCCCTACGACAAAATCAAGCCGCAACTGATGCAGATGCTCAACCGGCAGGCGATGCTCGAGCGGCTGCACAAAACCCAGACGGTCAAGATCATGCTCGACGCCAAGCGCGTCGCCGTCGATAGCAGCGGCGACCCGACGCTCGGGCCGAAGAATGCTCCCGTGACGATCGTCGAGTTCACCGATTTTCAATGCCCGTTCTGCAAGTCGTCGGAAAACACCGTGAAGCAGCTCCGCGCGAAGTACGGCGACAAGCTTCAGGTGGTGCATATGGATTATCCGCTCGCGTTCCATTCGCACGCCGTCGATGCCGCCAACGCCGCGCGATGCGCCAACGAGCAGGGCAAGTTCTGGGAATTTCACGATTCGCTGTTCGCCAATCAGGGCAAATTGTCGCCCGCCGATCTGAAGGCCTCGGCGAAGACGCTCGGCCTCAAGAGCACCGAGTTCGACGAATGCCTGGATAAGGCGAAATTTCAGCCCGCGGTGAAGCGCGATCAACTCGCCGGTGAGAAAGCCGGCGTCGATGGCACGCCGGCCTTCTTTATCAATGGACGCTCGATCGTCGGCGCGCAGCCGATGCCGCAATTCGAGAAAATTATCGACGAGGAGCTGACCTCCGCAGCTCAGAAACAGGCGTCCGCGAAGTGAGCGAATCGCACAGGAACGGCCGTCAGCTCTGTATCCGATCGCAACAGGCGCGCTGCTTGCTTCCTTGAAGCGTTTGCCTCTAACATCTGTAAGGAACCGATCAATCTACGGGAGACCAGCAGGCTCGGCGCACTATGACGATTAGCTTTCCCTCGACTGAATATTTCACCGCGCTGCAGGCGCAGATGGCGGCCAGCGAAGACAAGTTTCGCCGCCTCGGCTTTATCGATACGACCTTCGGAGTGAGTATCGGCGCTAATGGCGCGTCGCGGAATTTCATCCTCGAATTCGAAGTGTTCGATCTGAAAAACGTCAGCGAAGTACCCGCGCTCGATCTGAAGAAGGTCGACTTCGCGATCAAGGGCGACGCCCCCGTCTGGCGCGAGATGATCGAAAATATCAAGCGCAACGGACAGGCCGATTCCTCGCACGACATCAATACGCTCGCGCACTTCGGCGAGCGCCTCAAAGTCGTTTACGACGATCCCGACGGCCACGACAAACTCTACCGCTTCATGGAATCGATCCAGGAATTTTTCGACCTCTCGAGCAAGCTCGACGTGAGCTTCAACTAGGCGCGGAGGCGCGGCGAAAATGGCATACCTCTCGACCCGGAATTTCACCGACGACAAGGACTTCATCGATAAGTGGCTGTACACGATCCGCACCGGCGAGATGGATCTCTCGTGGATGAACGCCGCCACTGAGAAGATCAGCCCGGAGGAGGCGAACCCGCGCCGCGGACTCACCTATCGCGATCTCGACATCGGCAGCTACGGCTTCACCGACGTGCCCGAAAAAGTCCGCCAGAACCGATCCTACGCGCCGCGCGGCGCCGAGATTCCCGACGGCGTGCCCGATGCGCAGCCGTGGGTATCGCGCAAGAGCGAACTCTGGGGGTTCAACACCGAGAGCTATTACGAAGAAGCGGTCAGCCGTCAGTGGAACGCCACCACCGACATTCCGTGGGAACGGCTGGAAGGCGTCGAGATGCCCGAGGTGACCGGCAAGGCGCTCTCGCAGCTCATGACGTTTCTCACCGAAGTCGAGATGATCGCGACCGACACGCCGGCGATGTGGCTGCCGCGGATCAATCCCGATTTTATCGAAGTGCGCGCGTTTATCGCGTCGCAAGCGATGGACGAAGCGCGCCACGCCGAGGTTTTCCGCAAGCGCGCGCTCACCACGGGATGGGGCCTGATGCAGGCAAGCCCGCTCAACGAGATGGCGCTGAAGCATCTGCGCGATGCGGATTCATTCAGCGAGATGTCGGTCGCGCTGCATCTGGTCGCCGAAGGCAACGTGCTGACGCTGTTCCGCTTCAGCGAATATCTTTCGCCGACCGACGTCGACAAGAAAATCTTCCGCCTCGTGATGCAGGATGAAGCGCGCCACGTCGGCTATGGGATGCAGCACTTCAAGTATGTGCTCGAGCACTTCCCCGAGAAGCGCGAAGTGCTGCATGCGCATCTCGACGAAGCAGAGAACATCTCGTTTGCAGGCGCGGCCGCGACCGAACTGACCGAGTCGTTCATCATTCTCGCCGGCGGCGGGTTGAAGAAAGAAAATATCGAGCAGGGCGTCCGCATCACCACGCAGTTCAACCTGAAGCAGATGCAGGAGCACTTCGAACGCCTCGACAAGTGCGGGATGCCCGAGCGCAAGGATCGATCGAAGCTCTATAAGATGTACGAGATGGGCCGCGCGGCCGCCGAAGCCGCGGGCATCCAGTTGTAAGGCGGTATCAAGTTGGCATTTTACGCGGAAAAGGATTTTACCGAGGACGAGACCGTTCTCGAGGCCGCCAACCAGGTGATGCAGGGCAACCTGTCGCTGCATTGGTACAATGCCAAAACCGAACGGATGAAGGGCCGCCCGTCGAACATGGATCGCGGGCTCACCTACCAGGACCTCGACGTCGGCAGCTACGGCTACACGAGCATCCCGGAGAACGTGCGCAACAGCCAATCGATGGTGTCGCGCGGCAGCGAGAAAGTCGGCAAATTGCCTGACATGGGCTACGTGGTGAATCGCAAATCCGACGTATGGTCGGACAATGTCGGGGAACTTTACGAGGAGAGCAAGGCGCGGCGCTGGGTTCCGGCCGTCGATGTGCCGTGGAAAACACTTCGCACCGAGCCGCTGCCGCCCGACCTCGAGTCCGCCTACGCGCAGCTCTACACGCTCCTGCAGGAATGCCAGATCGTGTCGCTAGATTTTCCCTCGCGATGGGTTTCGCTCATCAACCAGGATTTTCTCGAACAGAAAAGCTTCATGTGCGCGCAGATGCTCGACGCGTCACGCTTGCTCGAAGCGTTTCGCAAGCGCGCGCTCTACGGCGGCACCGGCCTCGGACGCGCGAGCATCAGCGCCGAGCAGGGACTCAAGGAATGGTTGTGGGCGGATCGATTTCCGCAGGGATCGGTGTCGATCAATCTCTCGCTCGCCGGATTGCTGCTCGTGATCTATCGGCAGGTTGCCGCGTTCGCCAAAACCAAAGTAGATCGCTCGATCATGGGCTATGCGATGCAGGATGCGGGTCGGCAGGTCGCCTACGGACTCGGCCAGTTGCGCTATCACTTGCAGCATCGACCGCTCGAAGTGGCTGCGATGGAAGAGTACGTCGATGATACCGAGCACTCGATGGTAGGCATCCTCGGCAGTCCCGAACTGCTCGAGCCGATGATCATCATCTGCGGCGGCGGCCTCGAAAAAGATCAGGTCGATAAGGGACGCGCCGCGACCGCGAGGTTCATCAAGCTGGTCGTGAGCGAATATATGGAGCGACTCGCGTCGGCCGGACTCGCGGGACATTCGCGACGTAGCCGCATCCCCGCCCTGATCGATCGCATCCAGTCGCCCGCTTGAGCCTCGGCGATCGCCGTCGCGCCGCGAGCGTCGCCGTCGGCGCGTCCGCATGTTTTCTGCGCCTACCGCTACTGCTAGTCTGTGTGGATGCCAACTCCTCGGCCCGCATCGCCAACCGCGAGCACCGTAGCTGAGTCCTCGAATCGGGAGCCGAACGAAGCGCCCGACGACCCCGACCAACCTCGCCGCGGCATCTTCGCGCGCGTCT
>NZ_JAUSKL010000035.1 GCF_030646925.1 Candidatus Binatus sp.
AGCGCGTTGTGATGCAGGATATTTTCGCGCGCGCTTTCCGTGAGCACGCCGAGCGCCCGCTTCACCTCGCCGACCACGCCCGGATAGATGCAGTCGAAATGCGGATAGTCGGAGCCCCACAGCACGTTGCGCTCGAAGCCAAGATCGATCATCGCCTTCAGCGTGCGCTCATCCGGTTCCATCGAGATGTAGCATCGCTCGGCGAAATACTCGCTCGGTTTCTTCTTGAGCCACGGCACGTAGCTGCCCATCTTTTCGTAATGCCCGTCCATCCGATCGAGCCAGTAGCCGAGCCATCCGATTCCCGACTCGAGAAATCCGATCGTCAGTTTCGGAAAGCGCGCCAGCACCCCGCCGCAGATCACGTCCATGCAGGCGGCCTGCTGTTCGAACGGATGACACACCATGTGGAAGAAGAACGGGTCGTGATAGCGATCTGAGCCCATCGTCGGCATCTTCGTGCCGAAGCTGCTATGCACCGCGACCGGGATGTTGAGATTTTCGGCCTCGCGCCAGAACGGATCGTAGGCGGGGTCGTTCAGGCGGCGGCCGTTGAACGGATTGGGCCTGACGAACACCGCCTTGAAGTTCAGATCCCCGACCGCGCGGCGCATCTCGCGCACCGCTTCATCGACGTCCTGCATCGGCATCGGCGCGACGCCGTATAGCCGCTTCGAATACGGCTTGCAGAAATCCGCGAGCCAGTTGTTGTAGGCGCGGCAGGCGGCCGCCGCGAGTTTCGGATCGGTCAAGTCGCCGTACAGCAGGTAGATCGACGGATACAGCACCGCGACGTCGATCCCTTCCTCGTCCATCACCTTGATCCGCGCGTGCGGATCGGAACCGCCGGCCGGCAGGTCGTCCCACTTGATTTTGCGCGCGCGTTCGAGATCGGAAAGTCCGCCCGGCATCATCGAAGCGGCGACCGGCAACGACGGCCTGCTCCGATTCTCGCCGTTGATCCAAAGCTCGTCGCTGCCCGCCTGATTGCGCCGAATCTGGATCATGCGATCGCGAAACTCCGGCTCGACGTATTCTTCCCAAAGCGCGCGCGGCTCGACGATATGTCCGTCGGCATCGATTATTCGGCTCATAGCGATTGCATCCTCCGGCTGACGCACATAAGTCGAATCAACGACCCGCGCGAGGCAATTGTCAAGGACGCCGCGAGGCGCGCGCGGCGATCCATTCCTCGCGTAGCACCGCATATTGGTATTCATCGCACCAACTGCCCTTGAACCACCTGTTCTGGATGAAGTGGCCTTCCTGGCGCATCCCGAGGCGCTTCATCAGCGCGATCGATCGGATATTGCGGCAATCCGTCGTCGCGATAACGCGATTCAGTCCAAGCGAATCGAAGCCGTAGTCGATTACCGTGCGAGCCGCCTCGGTCGCGAGACCGGCGCCCTGGTATGCGCGTGAAAAGGTGTAGCCGATCTCGGCGATTCCGCGCGCCGCCCTGATCACCAACAGCGCGCAATCGCCGGCCAGCACGCCGCTGTCCTTGATCTCCGCCGCAAACTGGAACCATCGCCCCGGAATCCCCGGCCGCGCGCGGCTCTGGCGTGCGATGAAATCCTCGGCCTCTTTGCGCGAAAACGAAACCCACGCCTGGTAGCGCGCCACGTCCGGATCGTTTCGATACGCCATCAGCGCTTCGAGATCGCTCTGGCGAAACCGCCGCAGAATCAGGCGCGGAGTTTCAAGCTGTCTGAATCGCGGGATGATCAAGGTTGTTCTCAGCGACGATTCGACGCGCAGTCGAGCATCATCGATGCGGCCGGCATCGCGCAACTCCGGACACGGGATCCTTGATCTTCGTCGCTGCCAGACGATCCTGCACCCTCACCTGCCTCATCGCGTTCGCGACAGTCGGCTTCTTCTCCCCCAACTAAGCGGGCGAGGTAAAGCAAAGAGCGGCCCGCGATCCTGACGAGCGACGACGGCTCTCACGCGGAATCTCACTTGAAGGCCGAGCCGATCACGCGGAACGGAAACCTGATCACGCTCCCGAGCGCGTCGGCGCTGGTGGAGAGCACGCCTTCCGATCCGCGCTGCGATTCGGCGCCGGGCGGCGGCTTCGGTGCGCTCGACGGCTCCGACGAATCAGAGGTGCTTGACGCATACGGCGGAGGATTCCCGCCCGTCACCTCCGTCGTCGTGACGCATCCCGACGCGCAAAAGATCGCGCATAGAACAATCGCCGCTCGCATCGTTGCCCGTTCGACTATCATCTTGATGTCACGGCCGCCTGCGCTTTGGTTCGCCCGCGACACGGCAACTTGAATGCCGTCGGCGCATCTGGGATTGCTGGATTGCGACTCAGCCGCCGAATCGAACTGCCGAGGGACTTCACGATGCACAAGATACGTTTACTCTCCGTCCTCATTGTCGCCGCGATCGTCATTTCAATTTGGGCGATGAGCGCAGCCGCGAGCGACGAGATCGGCAGCATCGTCAGCGTCAGTGGCGACGCGAAGATCGGGCGCGGTGGCGCGACTCTCAACGCGACGAGCGGGATGCCGATACGGGTGCACGATCAACTCAGTACCTCGCCCGACGGGAGCCTGACGCTCGGATTTCCCGACGGCACTTCGCTCTCGCTCGCGGGCGCCACGGCCATCTCGATCGACGACAGCAGCGCGGTCGATGGCAAGCCGGCGCCGAGCCGCGTCACCCTGCTGCGCGGCAAGCTTCACACCAACGTGCCCGACAAAACAACGGGCGCGACGCACACGATCGAAATCGACACGCCCGACGTCCGCGCGGTCGCGCCGGCTGCCGAGCATTGATGCGGCTTCACGCGCGCATCTGCTCGCCGGGAATCCAAATCGAGTGGAAGCCGGTCGGCACGCGCTGCGGAATCTGCACGCGCGCGATCGGACCCGCCGCGAAATTTTTCGCGTCGATAATGATCACTTCGCCGCGGTGCTGCGCGTTCGCATCGGCGACGAAGGTCACGACGTAGCCATCGTCCTCGTCGTTTGTATCGTCCTGGGCGCCGACTCGCGGCGCGAACGGCGCCTCATTTGAAGTGCGCCCCTCGCCGAACAGGTAGCTCTCCGAAGTCCCGCGCACCGTGTCGTATTTCACCAATCCTTCATAATGTGGCACGCGTGAGTTGTAGGCGTAGCGCGATTTGCGGCCCATCTTGTGGCGATTGATCGTCGGCCATTCGGTTTTCGCGTCGTCGAGTTGCTCTTCCTTGACTGCGCCGGTCGCGAGATTGAACCGCCATCGCCAGAGTTGCGCCTCGAGCCTGAGAAACGCGCGCATCCGCGCTAGTTCACCTTCGCCGCGCTTCGCATTGGGCTCGCCCTGGATTACGCGGCACGCGTCCATCACGAATTCGTCGCCCTCCTCCCACGAATTCACGACGTGGTAGATGTAGCAGGGCGACGCCTCGAACCATTTCACGTCGGCGTTGAGGCCGTAGCGCGGGATGATTCCGAAGCGGCTCGGCAACTCGGGATAGTACGTGACCTTGTGGACGTTGCGCTCGAGCAATTGCGGATCCCAGAAGAGCGGCAGATCCATCAGCAGCGAGTAATTTTCGGTGAAGGCCATGTCATGCGGCAGCCGCGAGCCGGGCAGATCGATATCGACGTGATGTCGTAGTTCGCCGGTGCGCGACACGACGTTGTAGGTCATGTACGGCGGCTTGGTCGCGTAGTCGAAGAACAGCAGCTCACCGCTCACTGGATCGACCTTGGCGTGCGCCGAGACCGCGCGCGCGAGCTTGCCGCCGAAGCGCTCGACGCCGAGCGTCTCGAGCGTGCGCGGATCGAGCTTGTACGGCAGGCCGCATTGATACCACAGCGCGAGCGCGTAGCCGTTGTGAAAAACGATGTCAGTGTTGGCGGTGTCCTTGAGCCATCCGTCGGAGCCGGCGCCGCGCGGAACCGCGGGATCGGGACGATCCATCAGGCCGGGCCAGATCGATCGATGGGCCTGCTGCTCGGCGGCGAAACCTTCGGTCTGAATCCAGCGGTTGCGATAAGTCGCCTTGCCGTCGTGGAACTCGATCCCGTGGACCATCCCGTCGCCGTCGAACCAATGGTAGCGGCCGCGCGGCCGATGGACGGGATTCGGGCCGTTGCGGAGATATGCGCCGTCGAGGTCTTTGGGAATCTCGCCGATTACGGTCAGATCGCTGGCGGTGATTTCAGTCGCGATCGGAGCGAACACGCCGCGCAGAAACGGATTCTCGCCGGGATCGATCTGAATCGGAATTTCGCGCTCGATTTTCACCATGATGACTCCGCACCTCGGCGCCTGATCGTCGAATTCAAGCTATCACGCTCGCCCGCGGTCCGACAAAGTTGGCGCTCGCAAGCACATCCAATGTTGGAATGCTGCTTACACCTCCGTCATCGCTCTTTTCTGTCTCCCGTAACGAAGCGGGCGAGGCATTGGGCGACCCCGGCAGCCTGCGCTCAAGATGACGGAATGAGGCAGCGTTCGCGTCAGAATGACAAGGACGGTGCGAAATGACACGGAAGAGAAAAACACTCAGCCGCAAGGACGCAAGCTGACTTGCCAAACCACGATCAATCCTTCTCCTTTTCGGGGCTCATATTCAAAAATGGAATCGGCGCCTGCCCCGTCATGTATTGCGGGAGCTTGCCGTCCCAGGTCTGGATCGCGCGGTACTGATTGAGCTTGGGCGTAATACTGATCGCGAGTTGCGTGTTCGCCTTCGCCTGCGCGTCGGCCTTGAGCAGCGTCGATTGCGCATCGCCCCTCGCGGCTTCGATTGCGGCGGTGGCCTCGCCCTGCGCCGTCGCGATTTTGGCTTTCGCGATACCGTCCGCCTCGGCGACGCGCTGCCGCGCCTCCGCTTCGATCTGCGCGACCTTGTTCTGCGCCGTGATTGCGTCCTGCGTCTGCTGAATCGCGCGCGTGATCGACTCGGCGATCTCGGGCGGGATGCGCGGCCGCCCGCCGATCGATACGTAGTCGAGCAGGATACCCTTCTCGATCAGTTCTCCGTCGAGGCGTTTTTTCACCGCCGCCGTCAGATCGCCGTTCCTGGCGCCGACGATGTCCATGATTTTGAGCCGCGGGCCCTCGTGCACGAAAGCATCGCGAACGCGCGCCCGGACATAGGTTTCGGCGATCACGTCGGGATCCTGGCGAAACGCCAGATAGATCGACGGCACCTTGTCCGCCTGATACGTGAACGCGACAGATACATCGGCGTTCACGACCGAACCTTCGAGCGAGGTGAACGTGATGCTCTCGTCGCGATGCTCGGTCGCGTTCCAGGTGTAAGTCTGCAGAAAAGTCGGGAAGACCTCGATCTCCTCGGTCCACGGGTTATACCAGACGCGGCCCGTCACGATCGGCAAATCCTGCACGCCGCGAAACTTGCCGTACATCTTGATCCGGATGCCCTCGTAGCCGGGCGGCACTTTGGTGCATCCGATGCATCCCTGGATGCAGGCGATCGCGAGCAGCACCGCGATGAACTTGAAGTAGCGCGCCACGTTGAGTCCGATTCGCACCATCAGCACGAGTCCTACGGCAAGCGTGCCCAGCAGGATCGACGCGCCCAGCATCACGGCGGTGCCGCTCTGCCGACTGATGAGGTCGGCGCCGACCGTCGTCAGGTAGATGCAGACCACTATCAAGGCCGCGAGTTTGAGGCCCTGCCACACGCTGAATTGAACGTCCCTTTCGAGCTTGATTCCTTCCATGTCCCCGTTTCCTTTCTCGGTACGTCAGCCAGTCCTTTGTACCTATTCCACCGCGATGAGAAATATCACCATCGCGATTCCCGCCAGCACCAGCATCGAGGCCACCGCGACCGCCACGTATGACGGTCTGCCGACGAATGAATCACCGCGCTTGAAACTGTTCACCAACTGGATATGACGCAGCGCCGCCGACGCATTGACGATCACGCCGACCAACACCAGCCCGGTTCCCGCCCAGAGCGAGAAACCGTAGGACTTGATCGCGGCATCGTGGCTGATCAACGCCATCTGGCGGAGGAAAAGACCGAAGCGGGCGACCACGAAGCCGAAGCCCATCAGGGCCAGGCCGGTGCGAATCCAGGCGAGAAAGGTGCGCTCGGCGGCAAAGTAAACCCGCGGGTCTCGCTCGATTTCCGCCATCAGGCCAGCCTGCGCGGTTGAGCCCGATTGTTCAAGCCGCCAAGTTCGCGGCAAATCGCGAGGCGACGGGCAGGCTGATTCCGGACGCGATCGCGCGCCTGCGAAAGGTGTGATGCTTCCGCAAGCGCGCGAAGTTCTTCGGACGGAGGACTGTTACTGCTACGGCGCCAATTCGCCGGGCGCCGCGGCCAGCGGAACGATTTGCGCGAGGCTGCACTGAATCAGCGCGCGAATCTTGTTATCGATCTGGAAGAAGCGCGTGACTTTCACCTGCGGAAGCACGGCGCGGAACTTCGGCACAAATTCTTTTTGCACGTCCAGGCGCGACTGCGTGATATCGATCACTTCGTCGAGTTTTTTGGCGGCATCCGCCTCGCTGAGATTGGTGTAGTTCTTCGCGAACGCCTTGAGCTCCGCGATATGGCGATCTTCGATCTTGTCCATCTTGCCTTCGTAGGTATCATAGATCGGCCAAAATGCGGTCGCCTCGGCCGGCGTCAGATTCATGTTCGCGCCGACGGTCGCTTTGCGGCTCGCGCGTGCCGCCGCCATATCGAGTTGGCGCTGAGTGGTGGCGCCCGGCTGCGCAAGTGCCGAGGTGCTGAATCCGATCGCGCATGCGAGTACCGTGGCGGCCGCGAATCCGCCGAGACGATTCATAAATGTCATTTCGTTCTCCGAAAAATTCCAAGGGTAAAGTTCGCAGGATGCTCCATGATCGCGGGATAAGAGTCAAGCGAGGCGCCAATTCCGGATGCGCTGAGTAGCATCAACGTGAGTTAGGCAAACTCAAGGTTACCTAGGAGGCATTTAGCGTGTTAGGCGCGTTTTATTTTTCCATTCGCGGCTCTGAGCACTTGATTTGCCTTTCGCGGAGAAGCTATGAAAGTACCTTCATAGGTCGAGCGGCGACGAATTAATATTCGCGGAGTATTTGAGGTGCCAGTCGCGGAACCTCACCAGAAACGGAGGAGAGCATGAATTCGAAAGTACGTGGGATGATTGTGGGAGTTAGCCTGGCGCTCGCATTCGCGGCGATTGCGCCCTCGGTGCAGGCTCAGCCGGCCCCGCCGCCAGCAGCGGCCGCGAGCGGTGGCGCTGCGGTTCGCGCAGGCTACTTGACCTGTCATGTGTCGGCGGGATGGGGTTTTATTTTCGGCTCGTCGCGCAAACTCAATTGCTCGTATGCGATGCAGCCGGGATACACCGAATACTACACCGGCTCGATCACCAAGTTCGGCGCTGACATCGGCTATCTGTCGTCGGGCGTGATCCTGTGGGCGGTCATGGCCCCGACCACGAATCTCGGCCAGGGCGCGTTGGCAGGCCATTACGGCGGCGCGACGGCGAGCGCAGCAGTCGGAGTTGGCGCTGGCGCGAACGTGCTGGTCGGCGGCTTCAATAGCTCGGTAGCGCTGCAGCCGGTATCGATCGAAGGACAGAACGGATTGAACGTAGCGGCGGGCGTCGCCGAGATGACCCTGGTGTTCAACAAAGAGAAGCCGGCCAAGAGCACTCCGTGACGATCCGGGCCGCGGTCTTCGGGATCGCGGGCCGTGACGATGCTTGGGGGGGCGCGACGTAGCATCGCGAGCCTCGAAGGCAAAGCTGTGTATATCAGGGGCGGGAGCTGTCTCCCGCCTCTACTTTTTCCGGGAAGCGGCTTGCGGGCACCATGAAGCCGGGAAAAAGCATCGTATCCGGAAAAATCTGCCCAGATCGTCTCCAACCGAGAGTTATGCCGATTTTTAGGGAATTTTTGACGATTTTTCGCTCCTGAACCAGCCGGTGATCTGCAATTTTTACTCGATACGCGGTTGCGTAAGTTAAAAATTGGTTACGCTCAACACAACACCACGAAAATGCTCCAAAATCCGTTAAAGCCCCAAGTGGCTTGAATTCTGCTTCATTCTCCTAGCCCTTCCTTCGCGGAAGTGGGGGTCAGGTGTACCTTGACCGTGAATTCTTTCGCCTCAAACCAGTTTAAGAAAAGCCGCAACATCCATGGGAAAGCCCTGCATTTCCGCAGGTCTTGAAAAGGAGTCGCCAAAATGGAATTGAAGCGAACCTCCTCCGCTGGCAAGGCCGAGTCAAGTCCCTCGAAAAACGGCGCTGCGCATCTGAACGAGAGCCAAGAACTGGGCGAACTCCTCGAGGCTCTGACCTCAGCCGGCGGCGGCGACTTCTCGGTGCGATTGCCGGTCAAAAAGGGCAAGCGTCGCGGCGTCATGGTGGAAATCGCCAGAAAATTCAATGAGGTCGTCGAGCGCAACGAAGCGCTCGCCACCGAGATCACGCGCGTCGAGCGCACGGTCACTCGCGAGGGATTGATGACCGAGCGCGCGTCTATCAAGGGTGCGACCGGCGGCTGGTCCTCGATTATCGATTCGATCAACCTGCTGATCGGCGGCCTCGCGCAGCCGACCACCGAAGTAGTCCGCGTTATCAGCGCCGTCGCCCAAGGCGACCTCTCACAGAAGATGGCGCTGCAAATCGATGGCCAGCCGGTCAAGGGCGAGTTCCTCCGAATCGGCATGACCGTCAATGCGATGATCGATCAGTTGAGTTCGTTCGCCGACGAAGTCACCCGCGTCGCGAAGGAAGTCGGCACCGAAGGGAAACTCGGCGGCCAGGCCGACGTCAAAGGCGTGTCGGGCGTCTGGAAGGACCTCAGCGACAACGTCAATCAGCTCGCCGGTAACCTGACTGCCCAGGTCAGAGCTATCTCCGACCAGTCCGAATTCCTCGCCAACATGTCGCACGAGTTGCGCACGCCGCTTAACAGTCTGCTGGTGCTGGCCAAGGTGTTGAGCGACAACAAGGATGCCAATCTCACCCCGAAGCAGCTCGAATATGCGAGCACGATCTACAGCTCCGGCGGCGACTTGCTGAAGCTGATCAACGAAGTGCTCGACCTGTCCAAGGTGGAAGCGGGCAAGATGCAGCTCGAAATCGGCGAGATCATGGTTTCCGATCTGACCGAGTCGCTCAGGCGGAACTTCGAGACCCTGGCCGAGGAAAAGGGCCTGGTCTTTTCGACCGAGATCGCCACTGGAATTCCGAAGACGCTTAAAACCGATCCACAGCGGCTCGAACAAATTCTGAAAAACCTGCTCGCCAACGCGTTCAAGTTCACCGAACAGGGTTCGGTCAAGCTGCGGGTCGAATCCGCCAATCCCGATACCCGGTTCGAGAATGACCTGCTGCATAATGCGGAAGAGGTAATCGCGTTCTCGGTGATCGATAGCGGGATCGGAATTCCGAAGAACAAGCAGAAACTGATCTTCGAGGCATTCCAGCAGGCCGACGGCAGCACCAGCCGCAAGTACGGCGGCACCGGGCTTGGACTCTCGATCAGCCGCGAAATTGCGCGTGTGCTGGGCGGGGAAATCCAGGTCGAAAGCACGCCGCAGAGCGGCAGCACCTTCACGCTCTACTCGCCGGTGCGCTATCAGCTAGCCGACGCCGCGGCGAGAGCTACGCGTCTCCGCGCTTCGGAAACGCTCAGCCCGGCGCGGCTTGCGGGCCCGGTCGCACAGCCGCAAATCGGACGCTTGCAGGATTTCGTGGAGAACCCGGAGATGCCGGAATCGATGACGGGCAAGAAGGTGCTCATCGTGGACGATGATCTCCGCAACATCTTTGCGATCAAGACGCTGCTCGAAGGCCATCGGATGCAGGTGCTGCACGCCGACAACGGCCTCGACGGCATCGAGATCATCGAACGCAATCCGGATATCGATGTCGTGCTGATGGACATCATGATGCCGGAACTCGACGGCTACGAGACCATCAAGATCATCCGCAAGGATCCGAAAAAGCGCTGGCTGCCGGTGATCGCGGTCACGGCGAAGGCATTAAAAGAGGATCGCGAGCGATGCCTCGAAGCGGGCGCGTCCGACTACCTCGCCAAGCCGGTGGACGAGAATCAGTTGATCGAACTGCTCAGGGTCTGGACCGGTCAGCAGCAGGTGTCGCTCAACGCGTAACTATTCGGCGGCGGCGGATGAAGCGGTAGTAAACTATGCAGGTTCGAAAGTCCCAAATGGAAACTCCCAGCGGCATTCCGGATACCCTGGCGCCGGATAACTCGCAGGCGAAGGTTCTGCTGGTTGATGATCGGGCGGCGAACCTGCTCGCGCTCGAGGCGATCCTGAGCCCGCTTGGCGTGGGCCTGGTCAAGGCGCAATCGGGCCGCCAGGCGCTCGAGCTGGTCGAGAAGGAAGAGTTCGCATTGATCCTGATGGACGTGCGGATGCCGGAGATGGACGGGCTCAAGACGGTCGAGCGTATCGCGCGGATTCGCGGCTCGGCGGCGCGCATCCCGATCATCTTCCTCACTGCGGCCGGCGTTGAGGGTGGCGAAACCCGCGACGCATACACGCGGGGCGCGGTCGATTTTCTGCAGAAGCCGTTCGACCCCGACATCCTGCGCTCCAAAGTGTCGGTATTCGTCGATCTATATCTGAAGGAACAGACTATTCGGCATCAGGCCGCGCTGCTGCATAAACGCGAGATCGAGCGATTCCAGCGCCGCAACGAACTGAGATTTCGCGCGCTCACCGATGCGATGCCGCAATGCGTATGGGTCGCGCGTTCGAACGGCGCAATTTACTATTGCAATCAGCGCGGAATTGACTATGCGGCCGTCGTCACCGGACCCGACATGTTCGAACGAATAGTGCATCCCGATGAACGCGAAGCGGCGATGGCTGAATGGCGTGAAGCGCGCGAGCAGCGGCGGCCATTCGAGCTGAAGGTACGCCTGCGGCGCGCCGACGGCGAGTATTTGTGGCATCTATGGCGCGGGGAACCGGATTTCAGCGAAACCGACGAGCTCGTCGGATGGATCACCACCGCGACTGACATCGATCGCGAGCAAAGAGCGCTCGAGCGCGCCGCAACGCTCGGCCGCGTCAAGGACGAGTTTCTCGCGACGGTATCGCACGAATTGCGCAATCCGCTGAATGCGATCATGGGCTGGTCGCATCTGCTGCGCTCGGGCAACCTCGACGAGCCTCGCCGCGCCAAGGCGATCGAAACGATCGAGCGCAACGCGCGCCTGCAGACCGCGCTGGTCGATGACATGCTCGATCTGTCGCGGATCGTGCGCGGCAAGGTCGCCCTCAGCTTCAAGTCGGTGTCGATTGGGTCGATCGTCGAGGCGGCCGTGTCCGCGATACGCCCGACCGCCGACGCGAAAAATATATTGCTCGAAGTTCAGAACGAAGCAATCGACGATATAGTCAATGCCGATCCGGATCGATTACAACAAGTAATCTGGAACTTGCTATCGAACGCAATCAAGTTTACTCCACGCGGCGGCCGCGTCCGAATCTCAGTCACGCGGATGCGCAATGAACTATCGATCGAAGTGAGCGATACCGGGCGCGGCATCGAGCCGGAATTTCTGCCGTTCGTGTTCGAACCATTTCGGCAGGGCGACAGCTCCACGACGCGCTCGCAATCGGGCCTCGGACTCGGGCTCGCGATCGTGCGGCAACTGGTGGAGCTTCATTGCGGCCAGGTGCGCGCCGAAAGCGACGGCGACGGGCGCGGTGCGCGCTTCATCGTCACGCTGCCTTTGCCGGAGATACCGAGCGTGACTGGAACTGCGGCTTCGAACCGCAACGTCGATCCCGCTGAGCAATCATTGGAAGGCCGCAAGGTACTGGTCGTCGACGATGAGACCGATTCGCGAACGCTGCTCGCCGAGTTGCTCGAGCTCCACGGGATGCAGGTGATTACCGCCGGCTCCGCCGACGAAGCGATCGCGGCGATGGATGCCTCGGTTCCGGACCTGGTGCTGAGCGATATCGGGATGCCGATCAAGGACGGTTACACGCTGATGGAAAAGATCCGGCGGCGGCCCGCGGAACGCGGCGGCAAGGTGCTCGCATCGGCGCTCACCGGCTACGGCAGCGAGGCCGATCGTGAACGCGCGCACAAGGCCGGCTTTCAATCGGTGATTGTGAAGCCATTCGACGCCGACGAGATCGTCGCACACATCCGCAATCTCTTAAACTCGCACGCGAACTAACTTGTCCTTCCTTCGCCGCCGCGAGTCTCTGTGCGCAAAAAACGGCACATCACTTGCTCAAGTATGGTCGATGAAGCATCCGCTCTACTACGAAGATGCAAACAAGGAGAATCGCATGATGCGTTATGGAATAGCCTGGCTGCTAGGCGTACCAGTCTCGGTGCTCGTGCTGTGGTACGTCGTATCGCACGTCCTGTAGAACTCCCTGCCTCATCGCATGAGGCGCGCTCGATCGAGGGTCGGCGCGCGACTCGACCGCTCAATCCGCAGAAGCCTCGTCAGCGAAAGCTGGCGGGGCTTTTCTTTATGCGACGCGAAGGATGAAGGTGCAAGCGATCGCGATACGGCGCGAGCGCACGGCGGCGAATCCCGCAAAATCCTGGTTCGGCTAACGGAGAGTATGATTCAGACGATCGTAGGAAGTCGATTTCGTGCGTTTAACGAGGTTCAGGAGCTGTTCCTTAGGGAATAAACGCTCCGAGCGGGCGCGGGAACTGGCCGGTCGTCGCGGCGGGGAGCATGGTCAGCCGCGCCCGCGGGAGCAAAAGTCCTGAGCTAGAATCTTCTCGCGTGCGGGTTTTCGTTCCTCTCCTGAAGGAAAGTTTCTGTTCCGGCGATCCTCGTCTCGTGAGCCAAGGCACCCTCGCGCGAACGCCACAGGCTGTGGTTGCGCGCGATGCAATCGCAGTCACCGTGTCGATCCCATCGGGTTCCCGAAGGATCCCATGCGCAAAGGCTGACCTTCGATACCATCGACAGTTGCCATTCGCGCTCGCCACCGAGTTCATTGACGAGCATGTGTACCATGGGCTTCGGTCTCCAGTAAGTTTTTTGGCGACGCTGGTTGGGGCCATAGCTGCGAGCGCATTTTAGAGTCCTGCCAGCATCAGCAGATTTTGTGCCAAAGTGTCAAAGTCGATTCCTTAGTCGCACGATACGGATTCTTCTTCATATTCCCGCGATTTTTTTACTCGCCCCTAACAACGAGCGGTTGCCCGATTCGATCGGAAAAGTATGTAATCGGGGAAAAAATTCCTGTCTTTTTTTCCGAATCGAATCGCGGACGCGCGACGAATCGCTCGAGGATGTGCGGCTGCTTGCGAATTGCGCCGATTCGTACTTGAGCGGGCTTCAGTTTGTGCTGATGGGACAGCCGGAACTACTCGATCGGCTCGCGGCGCCAAACCTCCGCCAGATCCGCGAACGAATCAGCGCGAAGGCGACGCTGGTCGCGCTCAGCCCGGCCGAGAGTATCGAGTACGTCGAATGCCGGCTGGCGGCTCGCAACGGAAAAATCAATCGGATCTTCGAGCACGACGCGTTGCTGCGGATCGTCGCTGCGAGCGCGGGAATTCCGCGACGCCTCAACGTGCTCTGCCGCAATGCGTTGCTGGTTGCGTACTCGGAAGGTGCGAAGAAAGTCGAGTCGCGCATGGCCGACGAGGTGATCAAGGACTTCGAGAGCATCTACTTGACGGCCAAGCTTGCCGTGCAGACCGCGAGCAAGGATGCTCCGATTCTGCTGGAAGACGTCGTAGACATCGCGCCGAGCGAGAATCCGCGGCCCGAAAAAGTTCAAACCGGGCGTTTGGGTTCTTTATCTTCGGGTTGATTGCGATTAGTTCGTTGGTGCGCTCGACAGAGCCGAGATAGCGGAACAGGAGTTAACCGGTGGGCAAGTACAGCGAAACAATGAAACGGATGACGCCGCGGGCGGACGAGTTCATGCCGCCGCCGCTGCGGCCTGTATTCGGCGATCCGCGGCATCTTGACCTTCTGCGGCGCAGCTATCCGGCCCTCGAAGTCGCAATCGCGCTGCCCGACGCGTCGCTCGAAGAGCAGGCGCAGATGGTGGCGTTCGCGATCGAAATTGGCGCCGGCGTCGTGGTTTGCGATCTCAGCGCGGATCTCGAAAACTCCAACCTGTCGCTGATTTCGCGGCTCTCCGCTCCGGGAACTCGCCTGGCCCTGATTGCCGCTCTCGCCGCCGTTGATTACGCCGGCGGCCGCGACGGATCGGTGCGGACAAACTGGCAGCCGGTCATGATCTTCCCCTACGAGAAGGATTCGCCCGCGAAGGTCGAGTCGTTCGATCCCGATCCGCAGGCGACGCTTCCGTCCGACGCGCGAAGCGATAGGCCCCTCGTTCTTCGACCGGATTCTCAATTTCGCCGGGGAAAAGTCGCTGCGTCCGATGTCGCTCGAAAACATCGCGCAGGAAATGCCGGCCGCCTAGCGTCCCGCCGCTGCCGCCGCGAATCCGCTCAATTGCTGAGCTTCACCGCGAGCGCAGACGCCTTGCGCGCGTAGCCGAAAGCGATTGTCGAGTTCTTCAAGCCGATTCAGCACGTTCCTTCCCGAGGTATTTTCCGAGCCGGTTGTACAGCGTCTTTAAACTGATGCCGAGAATTTCGGCCGCCCGCACTTTGTTGCCGTCGGTGAACTCAAGCGTCCTGAAGATGAACTCGCGCTCGAGATCGTCGAGCGAGTCGCCGATCCTGAGTTCGAAGTGCGGCCCTTTGCGATTCACCCGCCGCACGTCGGCCGGCAAATCCGCCGCCGTGATCAGCGGACCGCGCGCAACGATCGTCGCGCGTTCGATCACGTTGCGCAGTTGGCGGACGTTGCCGGGCCATCGATGCCCGCGCAGGATTTCCAGGCTTTCATTATCGACGCCGGTAACGCTCTTGCCGTTGGCCGCGGCGAACTGCCGGATGAATATCTCGACCAGCGCCGAAATGTCCTCGAGTCGATCGCGCAGCGGCGGCAGCTCGATCGTGAACACGTTCAGCCGATAGTAGAGATCCTCGCGCAGCCGGCCGAGCCGCGTTGCTTCCGCCAGATTCCGATTCGACGCCGCAAGCAGCCGCACGTCCAGCGCGATCTCGACCGTGCCGCCGAGCCGCCTGAGTTTCTGATCCTCGATCACGCGCAGCAGCTTCGCCTGCAGCTCGACTCGCATCTCGGTGATTTCGTCGAGCAGCAGCGTGCCGCGATTCGCCATCTCGAAGCATCCCTCGCGCCGCCGCTCCGCGCCGGTAAACGCCCCGCGCTCGTGCCCAAGCAACTCGCTCTCCATCAACGTCTCGGGCAGCGCCGCGCAGTTCACCGCTACATACGGACCGTTGCGGCGCGACGAAAGTTCATGGATCGTGCGCGCCACCAATTCCTTGCCGGTGCCGCTTTCGCCGACGATCAGCACCGACGCTGAACTCGGCGCGACTTCCTCGATCGTGCGCATCACCCGGCGGATCGCGAGCGATTGCCCCACGATTGGCCCGAGCTCGCCGCACTCGATCAGTTGTCTGCGCAGCCGCTGATTCTCTTCCGCGGTATTGATGTGATCCGAGAGATGATTCAGCAGCACGCACAGATGCGCCGGATCGATCGGCTTGCGCAAGTGGTCGTACGCCCCGAGCTTGATCGTCTGCACCGCATCGGGGAAGTCCCCTTCGCCGGAGATCACAATCGTCGCGATTCTGAGTCCCAGCTCGTGCAGATCGCGCAGGACGGTGATTCCGTCCTTGCCGGGAAGCTTGAGATCGAGCAGCAGGATATGAGGATCGAAATTCTGCACCGCCTCGACGACCTGCATGCCGTCATCGACGGTTTGAACCTTGAATCCCCAGGTTCCGATCAGCTCCCGCCAGGCTTCCCGCGTAGTCTTGTCGTCTTCGGCGACGAGTATCCGTAGTTCATTCGCCATGGGGCAAGGCGTGGCTCATTCGGTGAACGACGCGCGGCCTTGATGAGTTGTTGCGGGCGCGAATTGGAGGGCGATTCAAGTCACATGTATGACCGCTGGCGGAGAAGAAAAAGTTTGCAGGATCCATCTATCTGCCCGATGGCGCTTTCTTTCAGTTCAGCAATCGCTATGCCATCCAAAACCCTTGTCGCCCAGTGATTTTGTATTCCCGACAAGGAAACCTTGTAACTTCTTCTGCCCCGTAAAATAGACACACAGCGCCGAAGACAGCACATCACCGAGTTTTGCCGATTACTCAGTCGATGGCCCGAAGATTGCCCAATATCATTACTAACTTCGCACTACTTCGCCGGAGAATGACTAATGAAACTTCGAACTAGTATATTTTACGCGACTTGCTTTCTGGCGAGCGCCCTCCCCGCTTTCGCTCAGGACGCCGCCTCGCCCGAGATGCCGCCCAGCATGGGCATCATCGCCTGGATCATGGTGGGTCTGATCGGCGGATTCCTCGCGAGCAAAGTGGTGAATCGCACCGGCGAGGGCCTGCTCCGCGACATCCTGCTCGGTATCGTCGGCGCTTTTGTCGGTGGCCTGATCTTCCGCGCGATAGGCTCAGCCGGCGTGACCGGATTCAATCTGTGGAGCATCCTGGTCGCCTTCGTCGGCGCCGTGGTGTTCCTGATCCTGTATCACGCGATGTTCGGCAGACCGCGCACGCGCACCGTCTAGCGCGGAGACTTCACGGCGGGCCGGCGACGGCATTGGATTCAACTCCGACGCCGTCGCCGCTTGCATCCAGCGAAACGATCCGGAATTTTTTTACTTCCAGACTTCGTTTGCGATTTGAACGACCAGCCGCAGCTTTGCTTTTTGATCCTCCGCGGTCAGAGGATTTCCGCCCGCGGTGCTCGCGAAGCCGCATTGCGGTGAAATTCCCAAGCTGTCGAGCGCCGCGAATTTCGCCGCCTCATCGATTCTCCGCCGCAGTTCATCCTTGTGTTCGAGAACGGGCGTCTTCGAACTGATCAGTCCGAGACGAACGAACTTGTCCTTCGGCATGAAGCGCAACGGCGAGAAATCTCCCGCGCGGGCCGAATCGTATTCGAGGAAAAAACCGTCCACCTTGAGATCGCTGAACAGGCGCTCTGCGATCGCTTCGTAGCCGCCCTGCGCCATCCAGCGCCCGCGCAGATTGCCGCGGCATAGATGCATCCCGATTGTCATGCCGGGCGGGCGCGCTTCGAGGATCGCATTCATCGCGTCGATATAGAGCCCGAGCAATCGTTGCGGGTCCTCGCCATGCTCGCGAACTTTGGCGCGGACGTTCTCGTCGCAGAGCATGGCTTGCGGCACCTCGTCGAATTGCACGTAGGATGCTCCGGCCGCGCCCAACTCGGACAGTTCTTCGCGGTAGATTCGAACGAGGTCCGACCAGAATAGATCGAGCTCGGGATAGACTTTTCGATCCGCGCATTCGTTCAGCCGGAAAAAATGCAGAAAGCTCGGCGCCGGCATCGTCACTTTGGGCGTGCGATTGGTGTGCTGCCGGACGAACCTGAATTCCTCCAGCGTGATTGCGCGCGGCCTCGTCACGCGGCCCTTCGCGAAACACGTATCCCAGCGCTGCGAATTGCCCGCGCTGTCGCGGAACTCGAAGATCGATTGCGCGCTGCCAAGCCCCTCGAGCGCGCTGACAAACCCGGTTGACCACGCGACGCGGCGAAACTCGCCGTCGGTGATCGTCTCGAGCCCGACCTCCTCCTGCATCCGGATCGCATCCACGATGCATCGTTCGAGGATTTCGCGAAACCTAAGCTCGTCGATTTCGCCCCGGCTGCGCGCGCCAAAAGCGTCCTTGAGCTCGCGCGGCCGGAGCAGGCTGCCGATATGCTCGGCGCGAAACGGCGGATTGATTTTCATTGCCGTTTCTTCGCACTTGCCGCGATTCGCTTCAAGTAGCGACGCGAAGGCGCCGCGGCGTATCGCGCATCATGCGCACCGCAAATCGCGCCGATGACTTTCGCGATCAGGCCGGCTTGCGCGCGGCATCCAGCGCCGCCTGCAGCTTCGACTCGTCGTCGTGCGAGAGCGAAGTCTTCAGCACGCGGCCACCGCTTCCCTGCAGCTGTTCCAGCACCTTGTCCGCCGTCATTTTTCTGACCAGCACGAACAGCGCCGACGTGCCCGGCTTCAGCGTGCTCGCCAGTTCCTTCATGAAATCGTCGTTGATCCCGACGTCGCTGAGCGCTCCGCCTGCGGCGCCGCCCGCCGCGCCAAGTGCGAAGCCCAGGAAAGGACTCAGGAAGATCAGCCCGATCAGCGCGCCCCAGAACCCGCCGCTGATCGCGCCCGCCACCGTGAGATTGTGAATCTGATGCAGCTTCACTTCGCCGCTCGAATTCCTGGTCGCGACCACCGCGTCTTCCAGGTCCACCAGATACGATTGCTGCATCTTCACCAGCCGCAGCCGAATTTCCTCGGCCTTGTGTTCATCATCGTACGCAACAACGATTAAATCGCTCATATGATTTTTCCCTTTCGATTGATTTTGAAAATTGCGCAGCGAACTCTTCTACTTACTATCTGATCGAACCTGATAGATAGCGTCTCGATCGATTCGCCTCGGCACTTAACTCGTGAGCATCCGATGCGCCGGCGCCAGCATCGCGTCGATCGCGAGACCGTGCGGGCAAGCGCCCGCGCACGGCTTTGCATCGCAGGTGAGGCACGCCGCGGCATTGCTCGCGAGCATCGCGTATTCAGTGCGCGCGAGGCGCATGTCGCGATAATCATGCGCATACATTCGCGTGCGCAGCACTTCGGAAATCTCGACTCCGTACGGGCACGACGACTCGCACTGGTTGCATCCGTGCTTGCAATAGCCGCCACCGTTCAGGCTCGCATACCGATTCAGCAGCGGCAGATCGGCCGCCGCAGTCGCGCGATATCCCGACGCGCCGAGATACTCGTCGATCATGTGATCGCTCGTCATCGACACGATCAGCGCGTCCACGTTGGCGTTGCTGAGCACCCAGCGAAATGCCGCCTGCGAAAACGTCGCGCCGCCCGATTCGTACTTGCGCATGTCGTTCAGCCGCGCGCCCATCAGGGTTTTCATCGTGACGACGCCGACGCCTTTGCTCTTGGCCTTCGCGATCACGCGCGGCAAATCGGGCTGCAGCGCGACGAAATCGAAATTGTGGAACAGATGCTGGTAGAAGCGCGGATCCTGGCCGAAGTTGTACGCACAGAGGATCACGTCAACGCGCCCGTGGTCGATCGCGTAGTCCAGGCACTCGATCAGATTGCCCGCATGACCCGACATCCCGGTGAAGCGGATTTTCCCCTGCTTGCGCGCCTGCTCGGTGAACTCGTACCACTCGGGATTTTTCAGCCGCTCGAGATTGTTCACCGCATGGTTGAAGTACACGTCGATATGATCGGTTTGCAGGCGCCTGAGACTCCCTTCGAGCGCCGCCATCATCGCGTCGCGCTTGTCGTCGGGGCCGGCGATAATCTTGGAAGTCAGATAAACCTTGTCGCGCTTGCCGCGAAGCGCGTTGCCGATCACCGTCTCCGATTCGCCGTCCGTGTAGCTCTCGGCCGAGTCAAAGTAATTGATTCCCGCGTCGAACGCGTGCTGCACCAGATTTTCCTGCCCAGCATTGAGACGGCTGCTGCCGAACGAAATATCTGAAATCTTGAGGCCGGTGCGTCCGAGCGTCGCATAGCGCTGGACATGAGGAGCAGCCTCGATCGCGGCGTCAGCCGCGCCCGCGATCGGCAGCAGCGATACGCCGACCCCCGCGAGCATTCCGCGTTTCAGGAATTCGCGCCGTCCGATTCGATCCTCGAAACGTGTGCGCTTCATGGTTCGCACCTCCGAATTGAGTCTGCGCTCTGGATCCAAATCCGCAAGGACTATTTTTGCACTACTTCGCGATGCTTTGCGAAAGGTCTGTCGCTCGCGATCGCACGGAGCGCGGCAGAAATTGCCAAGGATTCAGTCCAAGCGTATAGTCCCGCTCGTTCGCGCAACCTGGACATCTTCAACTTACTTCCGGCGGAGGGTATTATGAGGGGCATCGTTTGTAGAATTGTCGTCGCTGCATCGTTACTTCTGCTCTTTACCGGAGAACGCGCAGGAGGCAGTGCATTCGCCACTTCCGGATTCTCCAATAAGAGCTTCAAAGGCAGTTACGCGGTCGGCTTCAGCGGCACGGACTTGACGGTTGGTCCGATCGCGGGGACCGGAATACTGATCGCCGACGGCAAGGGCAATCTGACCGGCACCGAAACGATCAAGGACGGTCCGATTGTCTGCACCGAAAGCTTTAGCGGGACTTACGGAATCAACCCCGATGGAACCGGAACGGGTTCAGTAACCGTAACCAGCACTCCCGACGGCGGAATTTGCGCCTCATCGATCGGTAACGTCATCACGTTTAGCCTGGTGCTGAGCGGCAACGGTTCATCGAATCAGATCAAACTCTCGGAGACGAATCCCAATTACGTGATCCTTGGAAGCGGCGAAAGACAATAGTTTGGACGTGCGCCCTGGATCCGACGAAGCGGATCAGGGCTTCTGGGGGGCCCAGCATCGGCGTCTTGTCCAACCCCTCCGCGCGAGAGCCAACGTCGAAAATACCGATACGGTCAGCCGGTTATTTTATCAGCACCGGATTGCCGCGGGTAGTGTCGCGAAGTTGGTGGAAAAGAAAAAAAGCGTCATGATCCGGCGAGTTGAGCCACAACTCGCGCCCGCTTGGCGGCGGGTGCCGGAGGATGACGCTATGGAGAGCGATAGCAGGAGTGGCGGGGAAGGGAAAGCAACGCTCGAGGCGCTGATGCGGGAGCGGATTCGGGCCACCATCGAGACCATCGTCGATGAAGAACTGGGGGCTGCGCTGGGAGCAGCGCGGTCGCAGCGAGTGGGCGAGGTTCGGGCTGGATACCGGCAC
>NZ_JAUSKL010000036.1 GCF_030646925.1 Candidatus Binatus sp.
GCTCCGCGAGCGCGAAGCGAACTTGTCCGAGGTCGAGACCGACGCGCGTGCGGCGGCAAAGCTCGCGCGCGAACGCGCGGAGAACGACCGCAAGCGGCTCCGCGCTGAGACCGCGGAGATGGTCGAGGATTTTCGGCGCGAAAGCGCGACCATCTTGGAGGAACTGAAGCAGCGCTCGAAATCGCGCGCCGACGTGAAGGAGTTCATCACCGAGACCGCGGCGCGGCTCGAGCGGCTGGCGCCGTCGCCATCGCCCGCGCCCGAATCAACTGCGCCGCTCAAGGTTGGCGACAGCGTCGAGGTCGGCGACATCCGCGGCGAACTGACACTGCTCGAAGCGAACCGCGCGGTGATCAGCCGCGGCGGTTTGCGGATCGAAGTTTCGCCTGAGCGGCTCAGGCGCGCCGCCCCGGCTCGGAGCGAAGAGCGCGCGCCGCGCGAACGGACGCCCGCGATCAGTTTCAGCAGCGACGCCAGTGAGCGCAGCGAACTGAATCTGATCGGGATGCGCACCAGCGACGCGCTCCGCAAGCTCGAGGACTTCCTCGATCAGGCGTTCCTTACGAATCGCGCCGAAGTCCGAATCGTGCACGGAATCGGCTCGGGCGCGCTTCGAAAGGCCGTCGCCGAATATCTCGATACGTCGCCATATTGCTCGTCGTTTCGGCAAGCCGAGCCTCATCAGGGCGGCGCCGGCGCCACGATCGTGCAGATGAACCTGTAGCCTGCAGCAACTCGCTGATGCAGACTTGCAGTCGCGGATATCATGAAGAAAGAATTTGCGCCGGTTACACCCGGCGAGATGCTGAAGGAGGAATTTCTGGCCGAATACGGCCTGTCGCAGAACCAGCTCGCGAAGGCAATCGGCATTTCTCCAAACCGGATTGCTGAGATCGTGCACAACCGTCGCCGGATTACCGCTGATACGGCGCTGCGTCTCAGCTTGTATTTCGGCAACAGCCCGGAATTCTGGCTGAATCTCCAGACCCACTACGATCTCAAGATGGCGCGCAAGAATCTCGCGCCCGCGGCGGCAGCGCGGATCAAAGCACAGCGGGCAGCCTGAGGACTGATCTGGCCGAATCAGTTCGCGACGTCCGCAGCGCTGATCAGAACAGCTTCTGCAACTGATCGAGCGGGTTCGGCGGATTCTGCGGCTTTTGCTGCTGCCGATTGCGACCGCCACCGCCCTTGCGACCAGCGCCCGACGGAGGCGGCTGCCCCGCGTATCCGCCATACGGATCGCTCGGGGGCGTGCTGGCGTTCGATCCTGCCGGTGGCGCGCCCGCATAGCCCGGATTGCTGTTCGGGCTCGCACCCGGAGCATAGCCCGGCGCGCCGCCGGGATTGCTCGTCCCCGATGTGTCGCTGGGCATTCCAAGCAAGCCGCCGATTGCTCCCGGCAATCCCTTCTTGCCGAATAAGCCGCCCGACGGCGCGGCCGGCGCAGGAGCACTGCCGTACGGTCCCGTCATCGGTGCACTTCCCATCGGCGCGCCGCCGGTACTGCCGCCCGACGTATCGCCCGATCCGCCGCCGAGCAATCCGCCTATCAGTCCGCCGGCCGCTCCTCCCGGCATGCCCTTCTTGCCGAGCACTTTGCCGAGATACTTCTCGCCCTGGTTCTGCGCTTCATGCATCGCGGCGCGCTGCGCGAGTTCGGACACGTTGGGCAGCACCGACGGCTTGGGCAACTGGCCGCTAATCTGCACCGGGAAATCGACCTGTCCCTGGGTGTTCACGATATACGCGACGTTTTTATTCTGTTGCACCAGTTCGCGGCTGAACGGCTGCGAGAGCACCATCCGCACCGCGAGATCGATATTGCGATCGAGGTCGAACCAGCCGTCGCCGAGCAGATTGTAATCGACCGTCTGCACCTTGATATCGTGCGAGGTAATTCGCGGACCGGCGAGCACGTAGCTGAGGCTCGCATTCTGGATGTCCGTGTTCGGGTTGTTGAACAATTCCGGATGACGTTGGATCACGCCGAGCGGCACCAGGTTGCCGACCACCGGCAGGTTCGTCAGCTTCTGCAGCGATTCGCCGCCGATATTGACGCCGATCAGTTTGCCGTTGACGACGTTGAGGCGCCCGTCGCCTTTGAACGTCGGCTTCATCTGATCGAATGGACCCGCCACCGCGGCGACATTCATGTTGCCGGTGAGCGTCCCGCGCACAATTCCCGCCGACTTCGATTTTTGCGCCGCGAGCATCTGCTGCAAATCGAGGTTCGTAAAATTCATCGCCGCTGAAAACGGCGCCGACGGCCCGAGCCGCGTCTCGCCGGTCGCCGATATGTCGCCCGCGAATGCCTTCAGCCTGAGCGATTGCAGGCGCGCGCTCCCGTTGTTGGCAACCGCGACCATGTCGAGATTCTGGAACGGCACGTCGGCCAAATTGCCGTCGAGGATCGACACTTTCGCGTCGCCGCGCAGCGTCTGCATCATGCGATCGCCGCTGGTGGCCGCGATTTTCGCCGAGCCGGTCATCATCCCGCGCGCAGTCTCGGCC
This sequence comes from Candidatus Binatus sp., assembly GCF_030646925.1. Taxonomy (NCBI): domain Bacteria; phylum Candidatus Binatota; class Binatia (SeqCode); order Binatales (SeqCode); family Binataceae (SeqCode); genus Binatus (SeqCode); species Binatus sp. (SeqCode). The sequence continues at coordinate 2,515 of NZ_JAUSKL010000036.1, forward strand.
ATCTTGGATTTTTGCGCCGCGAGAATTTGCTGCAGATTGACATTCGAAAAGTTGACCGTCGCGGAAAACGGCGACGCCGTATCGAGAATCGCCTCGGCCGTCGCAGCAACGTTGCCGGAGAACGCCTTGACGTTGAGCGATTGCACGCGCGCGCGCTTGCCGTCGAGCGACGCGTTGAGGTTCAAATTCTCGTACGCCACGCCCGAAAGATCGCCCGACGCCGACGTGACCTTGGAGTTCACCGAAAGTCCGCCGGGTTGCATCGCGACTCCGCCCGTCGCAGCGAGTTGATTCACCTGGTCCTCGGGCGGACGCGTCGGCACGAAATCCGCCAGATGAATCGATCCCGCGGTGAGATCGAAATTCGCGAGCAGCGGTTGAAGCTGCACGACGTGCGATTTGAGCGTCCCGTGCGCCGGCCCGAGGTTGAACGTCATCGGGCCAACGTCGGCGCTATTGCCCGCCAGCCGGATATTGCCGTTGAGTTTGCTGAGCGCCGGAAGTTTCGCGTCGGGCTGCGCGGCCGAAACGTCGGTCAGCGACACCGTGCCTTTGGCCGACGGCTTGCTGCCGATCATCGTGACGTCGGAATGAATCTCGGCCTTGCCGCCGAGATTGTATTTCGCGAGCACCGCCACCTGCTTGGCGATCGCGGGCTCCTCTTTGGGAAGCGCGGCGAGATCGAAGCTGTTGGTATCGATACGCGCCGACATCTGCCCGCCGCCGACGCGAATCCGGGTCGCCTTGAGATTGAGATCGCCGACCGCGAGCGTCACGTTGCCGTTTACCGCGGGTTTGCCGTCCGCCAGCGCGACATCGGCGTGAATTTCGGTTTTGCCGCGCGGATCGTACTTCGCGAGATCGGGAATCATCTTCGCGAGCGCCGTCAGATCGAAATTATTGGTATCGATGCGCGCGGAAGTACTGCCGCCGCCAACCTTGATATTCGTCGCCTTCAAATCGAGGTCGCCGAGCGAAACGTTGGCGACTTTCACATCGATCGCCGAGCCAATCCGCGAACCTTCCGCATCGACCTTGAGCTTGATATCGGCGGGCTTGTTGAACGTGTTGCCGAACGTGATCTTCTCGTCGCTCAAATCGCTCGAGACCACGAATTTGAGCGATTCGATCGTGCCGTCGGCCTGCGCCTCCGCGCTGATCGGCTGAGGGATGACGAGTTTCGGCGGAATCGATTTCGCGATCAGCTGGATGGCGCGCAACTGGCTCAGCAGGATCGGTCCGACTTTGGCTTTCACCGAAAATGGAATCGCCGACACGTCCATCACGCCGTTCTTCATCAGCGGGCCGAGCGTGCTGTCGATATCGAGATTCTGCTTGTCGGCAAACGCGGCCATCGTGAGCGCGACCGTGAACGGCGCGTTGAAGCCAAAATCCTTCACGCTCAGATCGATCGCGTTCAGCATCGCGGATTGCTTCGCGCCTTCCTGCTGATAAATCAGCGTGCCGTCGCGAATCGAGAAATTCTTCACGAACAGCGAGCCGAGCGGCGACGGCTTGGCGCGGAGCCGCTTTTCCTTCTCCGCGGCCTCGCGCGCGGCGTCGCCACCCTCGGGCTTCTTGCCGACCGTCGATACGTTCAGCCGCCCGTCCTGCATCTGGATGATTCGAATCACCGGCTTTTCGAGCGAAACTTCGTCCACCTCGATCCGGCGCGCGAGCAGGGGGGCAAGTTGCAGCTTGGCGTAAACGTCGCTCGCCTCGACGAACGGCATCTGCGCGAGCGTCGGGTCGTCGCCAATTTTGACGTTCTTCAAATCGGCGGTGATGCCCCATCCGAGCGACACCGTGATGTCGCTGGCCTGCACCTCGCGGCCGAGCGCGAGACTCACGCGATCGAGCAGGCCCTGCTTGTGGCCCGCGATGATCGAATTCAGGTTGGTCGCCGCGTAGAACAGCACGCCCGCGGCCACGATCACGATCGTTCCGAGAACAGCGGCTGAGATTATCACGATACGGCGCATGGTCGGCCCCCTCTCGGATCTCGAGATACGGCAGCCAAGTCTAATCGATGCGCGCTCGCCGCACCAAGTAAAACGCCGATGCGGTCGCTCGCGATAGCGTGATTTGAACCATCCTCGTGCTTCAGCGTAAGCTGGTGGCCTCTCGCTCAGGTTCACGGATCCGGACTTTCAGATGGCCAAGAAGCGAAAGCATGCGCCGGCGAAACCCGCAGCCGCCAAAGCCGCGGCGCCCAAACCGATCTTCGCGTCGCCGTTCAAGGATCTCAAAAAGATGCTCGCGGAGCGCAAGCTGAGCCAGCCTGCGCCCGGGATCGCCGCGAACAAAACGCCGCTTCAGGCGCCTGCTCAAGCGACGGCCGCGAAAATCGCGACGACCTCGATCGCCGCGGCGAGTGCGATCACCGCGGAACTCGACGACGACGCGATCCTGAAGCAGGCGCTCGAAGGAGTGCGGCCGCTCAACGGTTCGCGCCGCGCAAGGATGCCGGTCGAGCCGCCGGTCGGTCACACGATCGTCGATGAAGACGCGGAAGTAATCGCGCAACTGTCGGATTTGGTCTCAGGCCAGGCGCCGTTCGATATCAGCGAGACCGAGGAATACGTCGAGGGGCGGCGCGTCGGCCTCGATCCGCGCCTGGTGTCGCAACTGCGGCGCGGCGAGTTCGCGGTCCAGGATCATTTCGATTTGCACGGGATGATCCAGCCCGATGCGAAAGAATCGCTGAAGGATTTCATCCTGAGGTCGGTTCGCAAAGGCCTGCGCACCGTGCTGGTCGTGCATGGGCGCGGGCTCGGATCTCCGGGCGGACGAGCGGTGCTGAAACACGCGTGCGCCGGATGGCTGTCTCACGGCTCGATCGGAGGACACGTGCTGGCGTTCACCAGCGCGCGTCCCGCCGACGGCGGGGCGGGCGCAATGTACGTATTGCTGCGGCGCGAGCGCCGCCGCGAACCCTTCGACATCCTGCAGGGCGCGAAACGCAGCTAACGTTTCGCGCTGTCACTGATTAGCGGCGTACGGTCTACGGATAGTGACCGAAGTCGGCGTCATTGAAATTTCGAGATACCGACGCACGCCGACTGCCAACCTATCACGTCATCAGACTTGTCAGCCGCAATTCGAATAAACTGAGAGATGATATAATTAGTTGCTAGGAGGGGAGCAGGATGTCCGTTCAGGATCTGTTTTCGAGGCGGAAGCGACGTGCTGAACAAGCCGGGCAACCCGAAGTTTATCAGTATGACGCCCTACCGAACCCTCTCCGCATCCAGATAATCCACATTTGGCGCGCAGCAATTGGCCGCTATGCGAATCCTGATCCGTACGGTTGGCAGCCCGATCCGCCCAATAGCAATGATCTGTGGCACGAGATCGAATCCGTGTTGTCAAAAGAAAAAGGCGTATTTCGGTTGGCGACCGGCGATAACTCTCTGGCGCGTTGTTCTAACTACTTGCTGGATGCACCGATCGAGGACGCATTAGATGTCATCGAATTGACGTTCCGAATCATTTGGAATTTCGCGAACTTAGATGACTATAAATGGCAATCCGAGGTGAGAAGTAGAGGTCTGAAGCAAGCTCCAGATGACGCCATTTCTGAACTGAATTATCGGTTTCGGGAGGCTCAACTCGGCTACCAGTTTGATAGCGGAAATATAATTCGAGTTGATAGTCAGTACTTACATAGCGAAGCTGTCAAGCCCGCACTTTCCCTGTTAGCTGATCCTCGATTCAAGGGACCACGTGAAGAGTTTCTGCACGCTCACGAATTGTACAGGACTGCCGGCAAGGACGAGCATCAAAAGCGCGAGGATGCCATTACGGGGTCGCTCAAAGCGTTCGAGAGCACCCTCAAAGTGATATGCGGCCTGAAGAAATGGCATTGCCCCGCGAATGCTACGGCCGCCCCTTTGATCAAGACCGTAATCGACAATGGTCTAATACCCCCGTTCTTGCAGACCTCAATGGAAGGGCTGGCAACCTTAAGGAATAAAATTGCCGCGCATGGTCGAGGCGAGCAGATGCGACAGGTCCCCTCGCACCTAGTCGCGTATGCCCTACATCTCGCGGCATCGAACATCGTCATGCTGGTCGAGGCTTTCAATGGCGTGGGGCGTGTTTAAAGTCGTTCCACCGAGTACTTTTCACCGAATTCGCACAAAATGAGAAACGGGGCTCCGCGAGGAGCCCCGTCGTTGCGAAATGATCGCTAAACCTTCTTCCTCGACTAGATCTTCGCCTGCAGCAAAAATCCGATCACCAATGCGTACAGCGTCAGCGCTTCGATGAAGGCGAGACCGAGCAGCATCGGCGTGAAGATTTGACCCGCCGCGTTGGGATTGCGCCCGATCGATTCCATCGCCGATGCCGCCATCCGTCCCTGGCCGAGCGCGCTGCCGAATGCCGCGATACCCACGCCGAGGTTCGCCGCGAGCGCGATCAAGCCCGCGCGCAGCGGTGCGCCATTGCCGGCCGCGACGTCATCCGCCGCCATCGCGAGCAGCGGCGACGCGAGAATCGCCATCGACGCCATCGTCAGAACCGTACCTAACCGTCGAACCATTTCCGTTCCTCCTGGTTTGCGCGCGCCTTCGAGTGCGTTACCCGCCGCATCTCTTTCCTCTACCACCACCGTTCGGGACTACATCCCTGGCGCGATTTTCACATGCTGAAATTTAATTCAGAAAATTTGTTTCGTTTAATGTTCGTGGCTGACGGCGAGCCGCACGTATGACATCGCAAGGATCATGAACACCATCGCCTGGATGATGCACACGATCGAGCCGAGCGTCAGAAATGCCAGCGGCACGATCACTTTGGTCAGGCCGGTGAAGATGCCGAGCACCATGTGGTCGGCGAACATGTTGGCGTAGAGACGAACGCCGAGCGAAAACGGCCGAAACACATTGTCGGCGATTTCGATCATGAGCATCAGCGGCGCGATCGCGATCATCGGTCCGAGGAACGTTCGCAGATAGCCGCCGACGCCCTGCGCTTTCATCCCGTGGTAGATGTAAAAAATGAAGCAGATCGTGCCGAGCGCAAAAGTCAGATCGGAATCGCCGGTCGGCGGTTCCATCCCCGGAACCAATCCAAGAAAATTCGCCAACAGGATGAACAGGAACAGGCTTCCGAAAAACGGCACGAAGCTCCGATAATGATGAAGCTGGGTGACTTCGTGGACGAAGCCGTCGGCCCACTCGACGATGGTCTCGGAAATCGAGCGCAGACTTATCTTGTCGTCGGATAGCAGCGGATCATTCGCGGTCTCGAGCGATCGGCGCGCAAGAAAAGCGAAGATCAGCAGCACGCCCATCACCAGCCAGGCACCGACGACCACCTCGGGGATCTTGCCGCCGCCAAGTATTTCTAGAAAATTTATCGATTTCTGCAAACCAGTTTCTCCGCCGCAGCGATTCTAGCTTGAACCGCGCAGCGAGGCACGCCCGGTTTCAATAATGGCCGCCGTCATCTGAGTCAAGACGCCGAGGGCAAAACCGAAGCCGTCGATGTGCGATCGGGTGAACAGCAGGTACACCAGTCCGACCACGATCAGCATCTTGAGCGGAATCGCGAGCACGCCGAACTTCGCCATCGTGCCGGACACGCCGGCGCCAGCGGCCGCGAGAATGAGCCCGCCCATCAAGCTTAGAATCCACAGATTGGCGATCACGACCACGCCGCCGAGGATGCATCCGTAAGCAGCCGGCATCGAATCGAACCAGCCGAGGATCGCGGCGGTGATCGCGACCAGCAAAATGTTGGTGCGCTGAATCGCGGGAATCGTGGGGATTCGATCGCTGAGCATTATCGACACCGATCAGTTCGGCGGGCCCGGCGGAATTTGCGTCTCCATCCTCACGATCCTCACGATGGTCACAATCGAATGGATGAATCCGAATAACGCCAGGATGCCGGTGAACCACGGCTCGGTGTGAAAGTACACGTCGATGTAATGCCCGAAGACGCCGCCTGCGATCGGCGACATCGGAATTTCGAGCGCCATCGCAAGCGAGCGCGCGTATTTGCCGGAGATCAGCGGCATCGGCGATTACGCTCGCCCCTGGTTTGTATCGCGGAGCGCTTCGGTGGCGGCGGCGATAGTGCGATCGATATCAGCGTCGGTGTGCGCGGTCGAGATGAACATCGCTTCGAATTGTGACGGCGGTATATTTATTCCGCGCGCGATCATCGCGTGGAAAAACTTCGCAAATTTTTTGGAATCCGAGGTGCGTGCTTCGTCAGCATCGGTCACGCGCTCCGGCCCGAAAAACATCGTTAGCAAAGAACCCGCGCGATTGACGCATCCCGGCTCGCGATTCGCGTCAAGCGCCGCGCTGAGTCCGCGCTCGAGCTGCGCGCCCAACTCCTCGAGCCGCGGGTAGGGATTCGTCTCGCGCAGTTCGCTCAGCGTCTCGAGTCCCGCTCGCACCGAGAGCGGATTTCCCGACAAAGTGCCCGCCTGGTAAACCGGTCCTATCGGCGCGAGCAGATCCATCAGGCGCGACGGTCCGGCGACCGCGCCGATCGGCATCCCGCCGCCGATTATTTTCCCGAGCATGATCAAATCGGGCGTCACGCCCATCGCTTCGCTGGCCGAACCGAAATTCAGCCGGAATCCGGAGATAACTTCGTCACAAATCAGGAGCGCGCCATTGCGATGCGCGATCTCCGCGAGAGCGTGCAGAAAGCCGGGCAGCGGATTCACCACGCCCATGTTCGCGGCGACCGGCTCGACGATCACGGCTGCGATTTTATCCGGCGCCGCGCGGAAAACATTCTCGACGTTCTCGATCGCGTTGTAGCGCGCCACCATCGTGAGCGCCGCCAGGGCAGCCGGAACGCCGCCGCTATCGGGCTGTCCGAGCGTCATGCCGCCGGAACCGGCGCGGACGAGCAGCGAGTCGCTGTGGCCATGATAGCATCCGTCGAACTTGACGATATTCGGGCGGCCGGTCGCGGCGCGCGCAATCCTGAGCGCGGTCATGCCGGCTTCGGTGCCGGAGCTGACGAGGCGAACTTTTTCGGCGCATCCAATCGCCGACGAGATCAGTTCCGCGAGCTCGACTTCGAGCCGCGTCGGCGCGCCGAATCCCAATCCGGAGCGTGCCTGATGCGCGAGCGCCGCGGTGACTCGCGGATGCGCATGGCCGAGGATCGCGGGCCCGTAAGAGCACACGTAATCGAGAAATTGGCGTCCATCGGCGTCGGTTAGCGACGCACCGGCGCCGCTTTCGATGAAGAGCGGAGATTCGCCGACGGCGTTCCACGCGCGCACCGGAGAATTCACCGCGCCAGGAATCTTAACTTTGGCGCGGTTGAAAAGTTCACGGGAGGTTTCTGAATTTTGCATCGCTTATTCCTGACGGCTGTTGAAAATTCTATCAATCGGGCGTCGCGGAATCGAGACAGACTATCTGCGGCGGCGTCAAGTCGCGCATCGGCTCGATCGCGCGTGATGGCTTCTAGAGCCATCGTGAGCGATCGCGTGTTCGCGGCGAATTTTCCGCTGCGCGCGGCGCGATCGCTCCCGCGCGAAATTTCTCTTTCGATCCAAGTGCATAGCTGAAAGTGTTTTTCCGCGCTTGTCACCATCGCCAAAAATGTTTAACAACATTCCTTGTCGCAGTATTCCGACTCGAACGAAAAACAACAGTCCTGATCGCATCGATGGTGAGCGCGTTTCACTAATGGCCTCGCAGCGCGTGCAATCCGCCTTTTGTTTCGATTCAAATCTCAGGGCCAACAGAACCGATCGCAAGCTGGAAAGGTTGATAATCGGAGGCGCCGCGCCGCCAAATCTCCGTCTCCAGCAAGGGAAAAGATACTTATCCACAAGTGTGGATAAGCTTGTGCGTAATTCTCCCGGCAAATCGGCTTGCCGGCTTGACTCCGGGCGCGCCTGCGCGCGCGCCGGATATCGATGGGGGATTCCAAAATATGACTGGCTTGTGGCAGCGCACTGCTGACCGGATGCGCGAGGAACTCGGACAGGTCGGCTACGAAACCTGGATCGGACCGCTCAAGTTTATCGCGCAGCAGGAAACGACCGTTACACTCGAGGCGCCCAATCGATTTTTTCGCGATTGGATCAATGAACGCTATCTCGATTTGCTGCGCCGCGCGCTCGCGGCGGAAGCCGGCGAAGAAATGGAGATCAACCTGACGCTGGGCAATGGCGGAGTTGCAGCACTGCAACAAGCGCACAAGAACGGGAACGGCACCGCCAGCGGCAATGGCCATAGCAATGGTCATGGCAACGGAAAAGTCGCGGCGCCGCGCGGATCGACGTCCGACGGCGGCCGCGGCGATCGGCATCCGCAGTTCAATCCGCGCTACACGTTCGCGGAGTTCGTAGTCGGCTCGGCGAATCAGTTTGCGCACGCGGCGGCGCAGGCGGTCGCCAATCAGCCGGGCGAAAAATACAATCCGCTCTTCATTTACGGCGGAGTCGGCCTCGGCAAGACGCACCTGGTGACAGCGATCGGCCATCGTATCTGGACGACGGGCGATCGGCCGCGCAAAGTTCTCTTCATGCCCGCCGAGATTTTCATGAACGAACTGATCAATTCGCTGAGACGCGACAAGATGGGCGAGTTTCGGGAAAAATTTCGCCGCGTCGATACGCTGATCCTCGACGACGTCCAGTTTCTAGCCGGCCGCGAGCGCACCCAGGAGGAATTTTTTCACACCTTCAACGCGTTGCACGCGGAACGCCATCAGATCGTGCTCACGTCGGACAAGGTGCCGCGGGAAATTCCGGGCCTCGAGGAGCGGCTGCGCAACCGTTTCGAATCGGGCCTGATTGCCGATATCGCGCCGCCCGATCTCGAGACTCGCGTCGCGATCATCCAGAAAAAGGCCGTGCTCGAAAATCTCAAGCTGGCGCCCGAGGTCACGATGTATATCGCGCAGAGCGTTTCCTCGAACGTGCGCGAGCTCGAAGGATGCCTCACGCGGCTCGGCGCGCTGGCCTCGCTCAACAAGGCGGCGATCACCGTCGAATTTGCGCGCCAGGCCCTGCACGATCTGATTCGGAATCACGACGCGAAGCCTGACGTGGATTCAATCCAGAAAACTGTTTCGGATTTTTTCCACATCCGGCTTACCGACCTCAAATCGAAAAAACGCACGCAGCACATCGCGTTTTGCCGGCAGGTCGCGATGTATCTCAGCCGCAAGCTGACCGACGCTTCGTTTCCGACTATCGGCGATCACTTCGGCCGCGACCATTCGACGGTGATCCATGCGTATAATCTGATCCTGCGGCGCGTCTCGAGCGACTCCGCTTTCCGTTTGTCGATCGAAAAAATCGAGCGCGAGCTGAAGTCGGTTCGCAACGCGGCGTGACTCGATGAAGCTTGTGCAGGAGCTTGTGGACGGTATGCGGATGAAGAGCGGGTTTTCGACAGGCTCGGCCGATTGCGCCCGCGCAAGGCGATCGAGCCGCCGCTTCACCGACAACTTTTCAGCCGCGGAAGTGCGTGCAAAATCAATCGCTTGGCCGAGTCATAAACAAATCCACAACTCCTACGGTTACTGCTAAAGTCTTTAGAGATCTTAAGATCAGGAATAGGAAGACGGGAATTAATTCATGGGACTCTCGATAGCACGCACGTCTCTGCTTGGTGGTTTGGGTTTGGTGCAGGGAATCGTCGAACGGCGAACGACGGTGCCGATCCTGGGCCACGTTCTCATCGAGCCCAATGGCAATGGGCTAAATCTCAGCGCGACCGACCTGGAGGTCGGCATCCGCACCAATGTCGCCTGCTCGGGCAAGGAAAAAAGCCTGACGCTGAACGCGCGCAAACTTTTCGAGATCGTGCGCGAGGCGGAAGGCGAAGAGGTCGCGCTGACGACGCTCGACAACGATTGGGTCGAACTCAAGTGCGGGCGCGCGAAATTCAAAATGATGGGCCTCGATCCGCGCAGCTTTCCGGCGATGCCCAGTCAGAGCGTTGGCAAGGAAGCGGACGGCGCGAAAAAAAAGTTGAAGGCCGAGCTCGTGATTCCGGCGACGGTACTGAAGGACATGATCGACAAGACTCTGTTCGCGGTCAGTCCCGATGAAGCGCGCTACAATCTGAGCGGCGTGTTCGTCGAATCGAGTGCGCCTGGTTCCGCGCGGATGGTCGCCACCGACGGCCATCGCCTTGCGATGATCGAGCGCGAAGTCGCGGGCTTCTCGATGGATGGCGGCGCGATCATTCCGCGAAAAGGACTCGCCGAGCTGCGCAAAATCCTTGACCAGGACGGCGACACCGAAGTGCGGCTCTCGCTCGAAGGGCAGCTCGCATATCTGAAGCGCGGCAACACCGAAGTGTCGATGCGGCTGGTCGAAGGAGAATTTCCCGACTATCGCGGCGTCATACCGAAGCAGTCGAAATACAAAATCGCGGTCCCGAGGGACGCGTTGTTCGCGGCGATCAAGCGCGCCGCGATTTTCTCAAGCGAGCGCTATCACGGCGTGAAGTTCTCGCTCTCGCCGGGATTGCTCACGGTGTCATCGACGAGTCCCGAGACCGGCGAGGCCAGCGAATCGCTCGACGTCGATTTCAACAACGAAGATTTCGCGATTGGCTTCAACGCCTCGTACGTCTCGCAGGTGCTCGGCGTGATTCCGGCTGGCGCCAACGTCGAGTTGGGGCTCAGCGACGACGTGAGTCCCGGCGTGATCCGCGCGCCCGAGGCGGACTCGCAGTACACCTACGTCGTGATGCCGATGCGGCTCTAGATCATCGGTGCGATCGCGATCGCGTTGAAGGCTGCCGCTCCGAAAACCTCGCCCGTTATTTTACGGGAGAGGGAGCCCGCCGCTCTTGCGGCGGGTGGGTGAGGGTTCTGGATCGCACGCTGGTTCGATGTTTAGAGATTCACGATCTTCATCGATTCTAGATAGCTCCGTGACATAAATGTCGTCCGCGCGGCGTGCTCCGGACGAAAATGCGAGCATCAGTGCGCTGCTCACGATCCTGCACCCTCACCTACCTCGTCGCTTGACAGCGACTCGGCTTCCTCTCCCGTAAAATAACGGGCGAGGGACAGAGATGCGCTCGACCTGTACGCAGAGCATCGCAGCAGGGGATGACGCCCTTGCTGCCGAGGTGCGCGGCGCGAATCAAACCTCGCACTAGCCCGCCTTGGGATGCGGCGTGCCGATGTACGGGAACTCCTTGAGAAGATCGGTGTGCGGCTTAAGGCCGTCTGATGGGATGTCTCCCTTGGAGAGGAAGGCGAGGCGGTGATCGATGACATCGTCGGTAAAAGCGCGCCCGTTGGGATACTTCGCGGGCTTCGACGGATCGAAGCTCAGCATGTCGGGCAGCAGGCCGTCGGCATCGATCGCGGCGATTGCTTCTTCCCGGGTGTAGTTGCCGGTATGCCCCATCAAATGGACGAACTGATCGAGCCAGCGTTTGCGATCGTTAACCGGCTCGCTGGCGTTGTACTCCTCTTTGGTGTCGTCGGTGTTGAAGAAGCTGCTGACCGACGGGTGGCCGGCGCGATCGACATGGAGGAGCTTGCCATCGCGGCGCACGCTGCATCGCCCCCAGATGCGGACCGCAGGGTTGGCGCCGAGTTCGAATGTCGGCAGCTCGAGCACCGTCGAGAACACATTCGCCTCAGTATTTGAGTCCACGCCCGTCCATGGTGACTTGCCGCCAAGATGCGGTGCCGTGAAATTTCTGCCGCCCTTGGTGTCGAACAGATTCTTGATTCCGTCGAAGTCGAAAAAGAAAGCGTCGCTGCGATTGCCGGCGAAGAACGTGTAGCCGCCGGACTTGACGATGTTGGGTTTGGCGCCGAAGGAGACCTCGGCGTCGGCGATGATCTTCGTCCCAACCGCTTCGACTGAGCGCGACTCCGCGCCCTTCGCCACGAAAACGTTCACCGTCTGCTTGCCGTTCTGCGGCTTCGAGAACACGTAACTGATCGCGATGTCGGTCAGGCAATCTCCGTCGTTGTCGATGTTGAGGCGGTAGATCGCGTCGGGATGGAGCGCGTCTGCAGTCGGATTGGCATTAAGGATCAGCACGGTCCTTGTCGGATCGACGGGTGCCTGGAACGCGTAGAGATCGCAGAGGTCGAGTCGTTGGTCCCCGAGCGGAGGGCCGAGGTTAAGGCCGGTGAAATGATTCGACATAATTTTTCCCCTTCGTTTTGAACCCCAAAGTCCGCGCAGTATCTATAACGCCGAGACGTTGAGTGGCGGGAATTTAACGATGAGCGGGTGTTGATCGAGAACCAGAATGGCGGATTGGCATCGCAGGCTCAAGTTAGTTTTTGATTCTAAAGTCGGTAGTCACCCTCGCCTCCGCTACGCTCCGGACTCGGGACTCGATTAAATTGCGATTCGGCCCTCCGGCCCGAATCGGCTCCGCGGCGCTCGAGCCTCCCGAAAGGTCGGCCTTATTGAGCCGGTGGCGGCGTGCCGCCGCCCTCTACTCGCATGAGCTGAATCTTGTTGCGCAGGTTGTACTCGGTCTCCCACGGATACGTCGCCTCGCTGACTTCGAGCGTGGTCGGCAAGCCGAGTTGCGGAATATCCCGCTGGCGCGCGATAAACCATCGCACCTCGCCGCGATTGATCGCGTCGAGCAGGTCCTGCTTCTTCTGAAACCAGGGCGTCGGCTTGGGCGGATCGAGATAGAAGAGCGGGCCTTGGGTGCGGAACATCGCGATCTGATCAACGCGATTGCCGGTCTTCTCGATCGTCGCCCGCGCGAATCGCTTCTCGCCACGATAACTCTCCGCCGCCGGCATCGCGAAGATATAGATGTAGGCGAGCAGGCCGTAGGCGATGATTCCCATCGAGAGCGCGGCTCGCGCCGGGCTGAATTTTCGAACCGCGTAGAACACGCCCGTGACCGAGAGAATCCAGAAAACGAGGAAGACGAATTTGTCGGGCATCGACGGAAATTGCGCAAGCTTGCCCGGCAGAATCAGCGACGCAGGAATCAGCATCGCGATTCCGAACACCGCGGCGATCGCGATTACGGCGTAGCCGAGCTTCAACAATCGCCCGGCGAACGTCGAGCATAAATCCGCAGAAAACACCAGCGTGCGTGCCACCAGAATCGCGGCGGCGGGAAGAATCGGCAAGATATAATAGCTGCGGCGCGATCCGGACAGAGTGAAAAACAGGAAGGTCGCCCAAAAATAAACCAGCGCGAAACGATCGCTGCGCGCGGGCTCGTCGTGCAGGCGTCGGCGCTGATGCGTCTCGACCAGCGCCGCCGGCAGCATCGCGGACCACGGCGCCATCAGCGCGAAAATGACGTACACGTATAAATAGATGGGTCCGCGATGATCGAACGGGTGAAAAAATCGCACCACGTTCTCGCGATAAACCATCGCGAGGCCTTTCTCGGAGCCCATCAGGCGATTCGATATCTCGAACGGCGCTGCGTAAACGGCGATCCCCAGCACGATCGCCGGTACCGAGTACCAGTTAAAGAACCAGAGGTTGTGCGACACCAGCCAGCGCCATCGCTCGCGCAGAGCGCCGCGTCCGATCCCGTCGGCGAGGCCGCGCCATCCGTCTTTCAGGCACGAGAACGCGCCGATCACGAGTATTGGCAGCGCGAATCCGAGCAGGCCTTTGGTCAATGACGTCGCCGCCATGATCAGCCAGAGGCCGATGACCCATGGACCGCCGGCGCGATTCTCGTAACGCTCGAAGAGCACCAACGCTGCGAGTTCGCCGGTCAGGGTTTCGACATCGGCGGAGGCGTGGCGCGAAAAAAAAACGAAGCTGAAGCTGGTCGCGAGGATGAATCCGGACAGAATCGCGGTGCGAGAATCGTAGAGTCGCCGCACCAGTAGCATCAGGAATGCGACCGCGAGCAAGCCCGCGATCGCGCACGGCAATCGCGCCGCGGTTTCGTTCATCCCGCCGGTGAACGGCGTCGAAAGCGTGACGAGCCAGTACGAGCCGAGCGGCTTGTCGTAATAGACGTGGCCGTTGATCGTCGGCCAGAAATAGTTGCGCGTGAGGAGCATCTCGCGCGCAATTTCGGCCCATCGAAATTCCGACGACCAGAGAGCGCGCGCGCCCAGCCGCGCGAAGTACAGAATCGCAGCGGCGACGAGCACCAGTGCGGCGCCGATCCGGAACGTCGATTCGTCGGAGGTTCGAGGCGTCGCTAACGGCGGCGTCGCGGGATTCGATGGATATGCCGATGCCATCGCGGAGAATTGTAACCGTCGCGCTCGCCGCTGCGCCATACGCATCGCCGATGCGCGGAAAGCGGGAAGAAAAATATTCGAAACCTCACGCAGGTTTCGAGCTTCCCGTTGTAAAAAAGATGCGGGCTTCGCCCTGTTCGTAAAAGAAGGTGAACCGAGTGTCGGTCGCGACGATTCACCTTGCGTGATAGTTTCGTTAGAGAGACAGCAAAGAAAAAATCCGAGAGACTCGATGAGCGACGAGAACAAATCTGCGAGCCACGTTGATCGCAAACCCAATCGGCTGATCAAAGAGCAGAGCCCGTATCTGCGCCAGCACGCATACAACCCGGTCGATTGGTACGCGTGGGGTCCGGAAGCGCTCGCGCGGGCGAAGGCCGAGAACAAACCGATCCTGCTTTCGATCGGTTACTCGGCGTGTCACTGGTGCCACGTGATGGAGCGCGAGTCGTTCGAGAACGAAGCGATCGCGAAACTGATGAACGATAATTTCGTATCGATCAAGGTGGATCGCGAAGAGCGCCCCGACCTCGATCAGATTTACATGGACGCGGTGCAGATGATCACCGGGCGCGGCGGATGGCCGCTCACGATGTTCCTCGCGCCGGATGGGCGTCCGTTTTTTGGCGGCACCTACTACCCGCCCGAGGATCGCCAGGGGATGCCGGGATTTCCGCGGCTGTTGCTCGCGGTGGCGCAGGCGTATCGCGACGGCGCGAAAGAGGTCGTACACAATCTCGAGAAGCTCACGCAGGCGCTCGGCGCGCTGACCGATTATCAACCGACCGGCGGTGACCTGAAGCCTGGTCTGCCCGCCGAGGCGGCGCGCGCGCTCGCGACGCATTACGACAGTATCCACGGTGGAATCGGCCACGCGCCCAAATTTCCCAACACGTTCGTGTTCTCGCTCTTTCTTCGCGTCTATGCCGGCGAGGGCGACGAGTCGATGGCGGAAATGGTGCGGCACACGCTCCGCAAGATGGCGCGCGGCGGGATGTACGATCAGATCGGCGGCGGCTTTCATCGTTACAGCGTGGACGATCGATGGCTGGTGCCGCATTTCGAAAAGATGCTCTACGACAACGCGCTGCTGTCGCGGCTGTATCTCGACGCGGGCGGCGCGCTGAACGAGCCGGAGTTCATCGGCGTCGCGAGCGAAATTCTCGACTATGTCCTGCGCGAAATGACGAGTCCGGGTGGCGGTTTCTATTCGTCCCAGGATGCCGACAGCGAAGGTGAGGAAGGAAAATTCTTCGTCTGGAGCGTCGAGGAGGCCGAGGCTATTCTCGGGCCTGGCTTGAGCGATATCGCGGAGCGATATTTCGACCTCTCGGTCGAGGGGAATTTCGAAGGCGCGAATATTCTGCATCGCACGATCGAGCCGGCTGACGCGGCGCGGATGTTCAAGATCTCCGAAGATGATCTCGCGGCGAAGCTGAACCAGATTCGCGAGAAGCTGTTCGCCGCACGCGAAGAAAGAGTGAAGCCGGGCCGCGACGACAAAATCCTGGTCGCGTGGAACGCTATGATGATCGGCGGATTTGCCGAGGGCTACCGCGCCGTGCACGACCGGCGCTATCTCGAGGCGGGCGAGCGCGCCGCCGATTTCATCATGACGAAAATGTGGGACGGGCGATCGCTCAAGCGCTCATACAAGGATGACGTTGCGCGCCACAATGCCTACCTCGAAGACTATGCTGAGCTAGCCAGCGCGATGCTCGATCTTTACGAGGCGTCGCTGAATCGAAAATATCTCGCGCAGGCTCGAACGCTGGCGGGCGTGATCCTCGAGCGTTTTATCGATCGCGAAAAGGGTGGGTTCTTCTTCACCTCCGACGATCACGAAGCGCTGATCACGCGCTCGAAGGCCGCCTTCGATGGCTCGACGCCGTCGGGCAACAGCGCCGCGGTGATGGCGCTGCTCAGGCTGCACGGTTACACCGGCGAAAAATCGTATCGCGTCGAGGCCGAGCGCACGCTCAAATTGTTCCGCGAGTTTATCGAGAAGCAGCCGTTCGGGTTTTCGCACATGCTCGAGGCGGTCGATCTCTATCAGCGCGGACCGACGGAAATCGTGCTGGTCGGCGGTCGCGATTCCGCCGAGTTGCAGGAATGGATCGAGCGGCTCGGGCTGATCTATGTGCCCAACATGGCGCTCTTCATCGCCGATCCGGCCGGCGCCGATGGCGGTTTCGTTCCCGAGCAGGTGCGCGGGAAACGCCAGCTCGACGGCCGCACGACGGCGTACGTCTGCCGCGAGCATACCTGCACCGCGCCGATCGCTTCATTCAAGGAACTCGCGCGGGAGCTGGCCGATTAGTTTGCAGCGATGGAAGGCCGAGCGCGCGATCTGACTGCTGCCCGCAATACGCCCGCGCCGTTCATTTCGCCGATCGTCACGAATCGGCCGGCGCTCGCGCGGCGTTCGTCGCGGTTGCGAATCGTGCTGCTGAATGCCGCCGGCGGCGCGCAATTGGCGGTGATCGAGGCGTGTCTCCGGCGTCCGCCGCTCGACGACGCCGACGTGATCCTGCTGTGCGAGGCCGATCGCGGAATCCGTCGATCCGGCGTGCGCGACGTTTCCGGCGATCTGGCTGCGAGCCTCGGGATGAGTTGCGCGTACGTGCCCGAATACAAGGTTGGCCGCGACGGCCTCGCGTTCATGGGCAATGCGATTCTAAGCTCCGCGCCATTCGAAGATGTTGAAGCGGTCGCGATGCCGAGTGCGTTCACGCATGTGATGAGCCGCCAGATGAAGCGCTACTCGTACACGGGGATGCCGACGGGAATTTTGGCGACCGCAAAGTTCGGCGGCGAAAAGCTGACGATCGGACTGGCGCATCTGCATAGCCGATGCACCCCGGCTGAGCGCGAACGGCAGCTAGCCGCATACATGGCCGCGTTCCCCGCCACGGGCCGCGCGATTTTCGGCGGCGATTTGAACACCACGACGACCGACCTTCTGAGCGCGTCCTCCGTAGCGCGACTCGGAGCCGCGATGCTGCTGAACTCACGGCGTTTTCGCTCGCCCGTCCGGCACGAGCCGTTGTTCGATCGAATGCGCGAGCGCGAACTTCGAATCGAGGGCGCGAACGCCGACAATCGCGGCACCTTCACGTTCTCCGGCATCATCCCGCGCGTATTCAGGCCGAAGCTCGATTGGCTGGCGCTCCGCGACTTGCGTCCGTTGCCGCGCACCGCGCGGGTCGTCCCGCCGCGGTTATCGATCTTCTCGCGGCGCGCGTCCGATCACGATTTCATCGCCGTCGATGTCGCGCTTTAGATCGCTCGCGGCATTATCCTTCCGCATCGCATCGCCACCAGACTAGAATGCGCGGCGTTCGGAGGAGGGACCGCACGATGGCGTCATTCAACGGCCTCGGGATGCATCTCGGCAACCTGCCGATGCTTTCGTCGGCAATCACCCGTTCCATCTCACCCGAAAATCCGACCGGCGAACCCGGCAAGGGCGGGATGGCGATGCCCGATGAAAAAAGCCCGGCGCGCAAGCTCGGCCAGGGCTGGAAGGTTTCGCCATACATTGTAATACAGCCGGGCGAAGTGCGATCGATCGCCGATATCGCGGGCGCCGGCGCGATTCAGCAAATCTGGATGACGCCGACCGGAGCCTGGCGCTCGAGCATCCTCAGGATTTACTGGGATGACGAGCCGGCGCCGTCGGTCGAGTGCCCGGTCGGCGATTTTTTCGCGTGCGGATGGAACAAGTACGCGCAGATTTCGTCGCTCGCCGTATGCGTCAATCCGGGCAGCGCGTTCAATTGCTATTGGGAGATGCCGTTTCGCCGCCGATGCCGCATCACGATGACTAACACCGCCGAAACCGCGATGGTGCTCTACTATCAGATCAATTACACGCTGACCGAAGTTCCCGCCGACGCCGCGTATTTTCATGCGCAGTTCAGGCGCGTGAATCCGCTCCCCTACAAGAATGTGTACACGATTCTCGACGGCGTGCGCGGCCGCGGACAGTACGTCGGCACCTACCTCGCGTGGGGCGTGAACAACAGCGGATGGTGGGGCGAAGGCGAGATCAAATTTTTCATCGACGGCGACGCCGAGTTCCCGACAATTTGCGGAACCGGCACCGAAGATTATTTTTGCGGCTCGTACAATTTCGACGTCGGCAAGGAGCATGGCGGATACCGCGAGTTCACGACGCCATACGTGGGACTCGCGCAGGTGATTCGGCCCGACGGGCTTTATAATTCACAGCAGCGCTTCGGGATGTATCGCTGGCATATCGCGGATCCGATTCGGTTCGGGCGCGATTTGCGCGTGACGATCCAGGCGCTAGGATGGCGCGGCGATCCTCGAAGGGGCGCCGAGTTCCTGCCGCTGCAGGATGACATCGCGTCGGTTGCGTACTGGTATCAGACCCTGCCGGCCGTTCCGTTCCCTGCCCTGCCGCCGCCGGATTATTTGCAAGTGATTTGACTTGATGGTGATGGTAGGTCGAGGATCCTTTTGTGGCACGGGCTTCAGCCCGTGAAGTTTGGCTTCTTTCTTCCGTCATCAGCGCCTGTGAGTTTTTTCGAAGTGCGTGCGACTCACCATTGTTGTCATTCTGAGGCGGAGTCTGCGGAGCCGAAGAATCCCGGATCTTTTCTTCGCGCCGACTGCACCCTCACCGCCTCGGCGCTGCGCGCCTCATCTGCCTCTCCCGCAACAAAGGGGGAGTGTGTACTTAACGCAATCTCTTTAATTCCCACATGCATACCGCATGCATGCCAGCAGCTGGCACATAAGCTAGTTGCGGTTCGATTCCAGCGTGCCTATAATCCAAACACGCTTATTGCGCCGCATTCAATCGCGACTTGCGGCGGGACTATGTCCTTGGTAGAGTGGAGAGAGTCGGGGGTCAACTTTATGGAAACTGCCGAAAGAGAACGCCTTATTGCGCTTGTAGAGAAAGTTCTTCGACTGCGGGGGGAGCTGCGCGAAGCGGAGCGCGAGCTAGATCGATCGATGCCTCTAATCAGGGAAACGACAGTCCAGGAACGAAATGGGCAAGCGCAGCAGGCGCAAGTAGCTCAGACTGGATCGGGGAATTTGGTTGAACAAGTGATCGGCCTTTTGAATCGTAACCCGCATCGCGCGTTTTCTGCTGGCGATGTAGTGAAAGAACTTCACCTTCCATACGAACGCATGCATACGGTTCGTAGTACCCTCTGGGGAATAGCGAAGAAAGGGCGAATTGTGAATTCAGCGCGAGGTAAATTTTGTGCGGCCAATTCTCAGCATGTAGAGAGCGAGGAGGCATAAGAGGAATAAGGAAAAAACGACGGCTCAGACCGCATCTCTCAAGGACCGTCTGAGCCGTCAGAAAAGCGTGGGGCGGTTATGGTTTCTGCGGGTAGCCCTAGCCAAGCATGCCGCAGGGAGTTCGAATCTCCGCCGCTCCACCGGAACAACCGGAGCGTGGCGAAATAGCAGACGCGCTGGCCTTGGGAGCCAGTGGGCAGTAACCGTTTAGCGCGGTGCCCGTGCGGGTGCAAATCCCGTCGCTCCGACACTTGCTACATCTAGCAAATCTTTCTATATGTAGCAACATAATATTTGACTCAAGTATCGAATTATGAGATAGTCTTGTCATGGCAAGGAATCAAGGCTCAGTCGCTCAGGCGAAGTCGGAGATCGTTCGGCAGTTACCACGCGCTTGCGCCGATGAAACTTTGGCTGTCGAGTTTCTTGAAGAACAGCGTTGGTCGGAAATGGGCGCATGCTGCCCGCATTGCGGTGATACCGACGTTTACAAGATGAAGGATCGCAAGACGGCGGAGCGGAACAAGCGGTTCCTGTGGCTCTGCAATGGCTGTAGAAAACAATATACCGTGCGCGTCGGCACGGTATTCGAGGACAGCCGAATCCCGCTTCGCCATTGGTGTTACGGATTTTGGGCCGCAGCCGCGAGCAAGAAGGGAATTAGCTCAAAACAGATCCAGCGCATGACGGGACTCTCGTACAAATCCGCGCTGTTTATGATGCACCGAATTCGATTCGCGATGACGCCAGACTTGAAGACCGCGCGGAAATTGACGGGAACAATCGAAGCTGACGAAACCTATATCGGTGGCCAAGCGAAGAATCGCCACGCCAGCGCATTGAAACAGCGCCGGGGCGGATGGGACAAGGCAACGGTGATTGCGATGGTCGAGCGTGGCGGGAACATCCGTTCTTGGCATGTTCCTGATGTGAATATGCACAATGTTGGCGCGATCATTCGGGCAAACGTAAATCCATCAGCATCGACTCTGATGACGGATGAAACTTCGCTCTATCGCACAGTGGGGCCAGAATTCGCAGGCGGCCATCACTCCGTCAGCCATCGGAAAAAGGAATATGTACGCGGGCACGTTACAACCAACAGCATCGAAAGCGCGTTCTCGCTTTTGAAGCGCGGTCTTTACGGCACCTTCCACAGCGTCAGCCGAAAGCACCTGCATCGCTATTTGGGAGAGTTCGATTTTCGCTACAACGCGCGTAAGATCGAGGATGGCGAGCGGGCCGCGATGGCAATCCGAAGCGCCAACGGGAAGCGTCTGACCTATGCCGAACAAATCGGACAAACCGAAACCAAAACCGCGTAAGACTCCGGGGCCAAAGCCCGAAGTCTTGAAAATCGAGGGCGACTGGAAAAACGCAATGAAAAAGGCGCTCAAGAAAAAGCGCCCGGATGCAGGGTGGCCGAAGCCAGATTAATCGTGGTCGTAAAGCGAGAAATCGTGATCGAGCCACAAAACATGAAACACCTGGCCATCACGGTAGCCCACCATCGGAGCTTTTCCGGAAAAGCGGAATGCAATTAGGTTGACGTCCTCGGTGACGCTGGATGGCAACGATTGCCTGACTTGAGAGGGTTCTATCTTCTCAAATCCCATACCGTGTCGAGGAGCACATTTCAGTTGCGCCCAAGTTAGTCGAGAACGCTCCAAGAGAGCGCGCGCGAATTGGGCCTGATCACTTTGCTGGCAACTCGGCAAGCAATATCGCCCATCGTTCATTTGATGTAGGGCAAAGATAGGTGGAAGCTGATCGGTGGAAACGCTCGGTTGCTGCTGCCCTTTGATGTGCTTGCTGGTATCTTCGCGGGGGCGTTTGAATTTGCTGCTCACTTTTCAACGAGCGTGAGAAAAAAATCCATCAAACTATCTTCGGTAATCAGCCTATCCGATCTCGTTCGTCCTTGCTTCCAAGGCGTTTCTTCGTGAGTCATGTTCCTGAGCTTCCAAGCGGAATACTGGCCGTAGACGCTCCACACTTCGTCAAGCAGGTCGCGATCCGCAGGACTTATCTGCGAAGAATCGTAATCTTCCGGTACGGGGATGCCTGCGGCACCATAGTGGGAGTATTCGCGATACACCTTGGGAACTACTGGGCCATGAACCCAAGCCTCAATTGGCTCGTTGAAGATCGAGCGTTCGTTTATCGCGAGGCTAAATCCCTGAGCGTAGTAAAGAAGCTTCTGGAGCTTCATATTAGTCACAAGTTCACCCGCGTTGTCTGGATCAGAGAACGTCAGAATGTACTTGGCTATTAAACTGGCGGGATACATTGCGGGGCAGACCTCGAAACTTTGCCGTCGTTAACCGCCGCCTGCCCCTCCACACATCTCAATACCGACTTACTTATGCTAAGCGAATTAAAAGCGCAAGGTTCATCCTACACTAATTGCGTCAAGTACACACTCCCCCAACAAAGCGGGCGAGGCAAACAAGGATCCGGACTCTTCGAATGACAAAGTGCGAGAGCACGCACCGGGAAAAGCGCCGCTATTGAATTTCAGGAGGCGGCGGAAGCGCGCCGCGGGCGCGCTCGTATGCCGCTCCTACTTGCAGCACTTCCACCTCGCCGAACGGACGGCCGATTATCTGCATCCCGACTGGCAAGCCCTCGGGTGATAGCCCGGTCGGAATCGCCAAGGCTGGTTGTCCCGTGGCGTCGAAGCCCGACGTGAAGCGCAGAATTGCCTCGATCACGTCAACTGCCTGCTCTTGCGAATCGAAGATGCGGCCGCCGCCGATTTTCGGCGCGACGATCGCGCTGCCCGGCGCCACCAGCACGTTGTGATCGGCCATCGCGGCCTGCGCTTGCGCCAATGCCCGCGCACGTGCGCGCTGCGCGCGAACATAGCTGCTCGCCGGCGTCATCATGCCGATTTCGAGCAAGCGCCGAACGTCGTCGCCGTAGTCCTGCGGCCGCGTGCGCATCCATTCTTCGTGAATTTCGAGCGCCTCGCCCCACGTGATGATGCCGGTGATGACGCCGGTATGCCGCAGCATCGGGATGCTGACTTCATCGATAGTCGCGCCGAGCGATCGCAAAGTGTCGAGCGCCGCGTTGAATGAAGTCGAGACCTCGGCGCTGAGTTTGTCGTTGAGTTCGCGAATCACGCCGACGCGCATCCCGGAGATCCCGCGTTCGAGATTGGCGGTATAGTCGGGCACGCGTTCTCGGCTCGAGGTCGAATCGTTGCGATCGACGCCCGCGATCACTTGCAGCATCAGCGCGGCGTCGCGCACGGTGCGCGTGATCGGACCCGCGTGATCGAGCGTGTATGCGAGCGGCAATACGCCGTAGCGGCTGACGCGGCTCCAGGTCGGCTTCAAGCCGACGCATCCGCAGAGCGTCGCCGGGATGCGAATCGAGCCGCCGGTATCGGTGCCGATTGTCGCCGCGGCGCTGCGTGCGACGATCGCCGCCGCGGAGCCGCCGCTCGATCCGCCGGGAATGCGCTCGTGGTCGTACGGATTGCGCACGATTCCCCAGTGCGGATTCGACGACGTGATCCCGTACGCGAACTCGTGCAGATTGGTCTTGCCGAGCAGCACCGCGCCGGCGCGCGCGAGCCGCGTCCATACCGTCGCGTCGTGGTCGGGTTTGAAATCGCCAAGAATCTTCGAGCCGCCGGTGGTGAGGATGCCCTTTGTAAAGACAAGATCCTTGAGCGCGATCGGAACGCCGTGCAAAGGCCCGCGCCATTTGCCTTTGACGATTTCGGCCTCGGCCTTTTTCGCCATCTTGCGCGCGAGATCGTCGGTGACCGTGATGTATGCGCGGAGCGTCGCGTCGGTCCGTTCGATCCGCGCGAGGTAGGCCTCAGTCAATTCGACCGGAGAGATATCGCGATCGCGAAGTTTGGCCGAGAGCGTAGCTACGTCGAAATCGAGCAATTCGGATAATAGCGTTGACATCGAAAATGCCTCGGGATTGTTTTCGTCGTTACGATTTGATCTTGTTCAGCCGCGCCGCCTCCGTGAACAGGGTCGGATAGCCGAACGGCGGTTCGACTTCCTTAAGGCCGACCGCGCCGAGTTGGCTCGACAGCGTGAGCATCGCGCCCGCGCTATGAGCGATCGATTGCGCGTCGGCGTCGGAGACTTCGTAACCGAAGAGATCGCGCAAAACCTGCTTCACGGTTTCGCCTGTGACATTCGGCATTTTTTCACTCCCGCGATTGCGATGCGCGAAATGTAGCGCAGGTCGCGCGATATCGGATAGTCCGCGATGAGGCGACGCGGAATCGGCTACGCGAGCTTTTCGGCCGCGTCGAGAATCACCTGATACACGTGGCCGGCGTCGGACAGACCCACGAGCCGATATTGCTCGCCGCCAAGGATTTCCGGCGGAATCGAGGGATTCGTGAAGGGACAATAAGACGCGCGCCGAACGTGGTCGGTTGGCCGGCGAAATTCGAGATTGCTGCCGTGGCGCGACAGGCGAATCTGCGCCGCGTTCAATCGATCGAGGAAGACGCTTGCCGGTTCGCGGCTCCGCAGGCCCGATACGATCAACACGCGCAGGTTGGTGACGCCGTAAGATGTCGTCGCGAGATAGGCATGGAACACGAAGGCCTCGGCGATCAGCGCGAACACGATCGCCGCGAGCACGATCGAATTGACCTGCGCCTGAGTGGCGAGGCTTTCATCCGGCGGCATCGCGCGGAACACCAACGCCGCGACGCCGACGAGCACGATCAGCACGGCGCGGCGAATCAAGCCAGAGGTATCGCGCGGACGGCCACTCCAGAGAATTCGCTCGCCCGCCAGCAGATGCGGGCCGATGGCCTCGGCGGCGTCGGGCTCCACGTTTGCCTTGCCGCAGTTACTGCACGATTCGCGATGCGCGCAGCACCGCGATTTTCTCGGGCGAATAGCCGAGCATCTCGCGCAGCACCTCGTCAGTATGCTCGCCGAGCGCCGGACCGGCGCGATGGATCACAGTGGGCGTCGCCGAAAATTTGGTGAGCATCCCGGTTTGTCTGACGCGGCCCCACACCGAGTGCGGCAACTCCGCGATCAATTCGTTGGCGGCGACTTGCGGATCGTCGAACAGGTCCTTGAAGTGATTCACGACGCTCGCCGCCACGCCATTCTTCGCGAGCGCCGCGAGCGCGTCGGCACGATCGAGCCGCGCGAACCCTTCCGCGATCGAAGCTGCGAGCTTGCCCTCGTTCGGCTCGCGCGACGCATCGTTCCACGACAGACTCGGCAGCGCAGGCAGCGTCGAGCGCAGCGCTTTCCACCCCGGCTCATCGACGATCGAGATGAAGAGCCATTCCTGATCGCGGCATTTATACGCCCGCGCGAGCGCCGAACGACCGCGATGCTCGGCGGCACCATTTTCCATGTCGGGGCGGCCGTCGTAGAAGATGAACTCGCCCGCCTGGAACGCGATCGACGCCTGCAGCAGCGAAGTTTCGCAAAACTGGCCGCGGCCCGTGATTTCGCGCGCGCGCAGCGCCAGCACGCATCCGAACGCGGAGAGCATCGCCGCGCCGTAATCGCAGATCGCGCAGGTCAAATACACCGGATGCCCGTGCGGACCGCCCTGCGCCGCCATCACGCCGGAGTTCGCCTGCAGCAGCGGATCGAAGCCGGGCTGATTGTGCTCGGGGCCGCGATTGCCGAACGCATTCACCGACATATAGATGATGCGCGGGTTGCGCGCGGCGAGGCGCTCGTAGTCGAGTTCATACTTGCGCATCCGTCCGGGCCGGAGATTCTCGACGATGATATCCGCCTTGCCGACGAGCTCGTGAATGATCGCAAGGCCCTCGGGCGTCGTGAGATTCAGCGAGAGTCCGCGCTTGCCCTGGTTCCAGCCGAGAAAGCCAAAGCCGAAATGCCGAAACGAATCGCCCTCGAGGCTCTCGACCTTGATCACGTTGGCGCCGAGTTGCGCGAGAATCATCGGGCCGTACGAACCCGCGATGTAGCTCGCGAAATCGAGCACGGTGACTCCGGCGAGCGGGCTTTTTTCAGTGTGATGAGCGCCTATCACTGTCTCCGATCCGGAGGCATCGCGGAGCCATTCGAGCGCCCCGCGATCGTCGCCGAGCGCCGGCGCAGGCCCGAGAATCTCGCCCGGCGTGTCGTTCAGCCGCACCGGCAGGCCCATCTGGATCGTGCGGCCGAGCGCCGGATCGTCGATCTCGACGCGCATCTCGAGCGCGCGGGTCTGCGGATGCTCGATAAATTCCTGGCGCGTCAGCACCGGCGCGCAGGGAACGTCAGCCTCGCGCAGGATTCGAAGCCATTCGTGCCGCGGCTTCGTGCGGATGATCAGCTCGATGATGTCCTTCAGCGTCTGCCAGTGCTCGGTCGGGATTCCCCACGGCGCCTGCTCGAAACGCTCGTCGCTGACGAGGTCGGGACGCTC
Source organism: Candidatus Binatus sp. (assembly GCF_030646925.1). NCBI lineage: Bacteria > Candidatus Binatota > Binatia (SeqCode) > Binatales (SeqCode) > Binataceae (SeqCode) > Binatus (SeqCode) > Binatus sp. (SeqCode). The sequence goes on from NZ_JAUSKL010000036.1 coordinate 28,366, forward strand.
GATTGCGATCGCGAACTTGCCCCAGAAGGTCGGGTTGCCGCACGCGGCGAACAGATACTTGCCGTCCGACGCTTCGAACAATCGGTACACGGGAATCGGTCCCAGCGGATCCTGCGGACCGTGATACATGCTGGTCATCTTTTCGTGGCGCATGATGCCGCCGGTTTGCAGCGAGAATGCACCCGCGAGCAGCGAGACCTCGACTTGCTGGCCGGGTCTGTCGGCGCCGCGCGCGAGAATCGCCGCGACTGCCGCCGTCGCCGCCATCACTCCCGCGGAATAGCTCGCCGCCGGAAATACCAATGCGACCGGATTAGCGCTGCGCGCCCATTGACTGCCCGTGATGCCCGAGCGCGCCGCGACCAGGTCGTCGTGCGCATCGAAGTTCGCATCCGGCCCGCGACTGCCGAGCGCCGGCACCTCGAGCGCAATCGCGCGCGGATTGATCGCTCGAATCGAATCGTAGTCGAGCGCCAATTCCTTGAGCCGCTTCGGGGTGAAGCCCGTGATGACGATATCGGCCCATCGGAGCAGTTGCTCGACGCGTGCTCGCGATGACGGCGAATCGAAATCCAGTTCGAGCGAGCGTTTCGAGCGATTGAGCACGTGGAAGTGCGGCGTGCCGCGCGACGGCGAACCGCCGCGCGCCTCGACCTTGATAACGCGCGCGCCATTTTCTGCGAGCAGCATCGCCGCGTACGCGGAACCGAGGTTCGCGTCGAATTCGACAACATTCATGCGATCGAGGGCGTGACTCATCGAGGGCTCACTCGGGGAAATTTCGGTCTGGATTGTCGTCGAGCAGGCGTCAAAATAGCAAATGGTCTCCGCGGGGACTCGTGGAGTCGCTGCACACTGTTCAAATCTCGCGTTCGAGATGAGAATTATTCAAGTGAGGGACATCGCCGGTTCATCATCCCTTAACCTTGAATCCTTAACTTGGTCGGCGAGCACCACCTTGCGTGGAGGCAGATGACTAACCTGAGGGAAAAGCAAACGATGCAGAAACGACGACTGTTACCGGTGCTACTTGGTGTGATCGCGATCGCGGTCGGCGGATTCGAGCGATCGGCTCGCGCCGATTTGCTGATTAACGGCGCTGGCGCGACCTTCCCGTATCCGATCTACTCGAAATGGTTCGACGTTTACGCGAAAGAAAATCCCGGCATCAAGTTCAACTATCAATCGATCGGCTCCGGCGGTGGCATTCGGATGCTGTCGAATCGCACCGTCGATGTGGGCGCGACCGACGCGCCCCTGACCGACGCACAGCTCGCCGCCGCTCCGGCAAACATCCTGCATTTTCCGTCCGTAATGGGCGCCGATGTGATCGCCTACAACCTGCCGGACTTCAGCGGCACGATGCGCCTGACAGGGCCGGTCATCGCCGACATCTTCATGGGCAAGATCACCAAATGGGACGACGACAAGATTAAGGCACTGAATCCCGGCGCGTCGATTCCTTCGACCGACGTCGTGGTATGCCATCGCTCGGACGGTAGCGGCACCTCGTACATCTTCACCGACTACCTATCCAAGGTTAGTCCTGGCTGGTCGTCTGATGTCGGCAAAGGCACCTCGGTCAAGTGGCCGGCCGGACTAGGCGGCAAGGGCAATGAAGGCGTTACCGCCCTGGTCCAGCAGACGCCCGGCGCGATCGGCTATGTCGAGTTGATTTACGCGCTCAACAACAAGATCCCGTTCGCCGAGATTCAGAACAAGGCGGGTAACTGGGTGCAGGCGAGCCTTGAAGGTGTGACCGCCGCGGCCGCATCGGGCTCAGGCAATATGCCGGCCGATTTTCGCGTGTCGATCACGGAGGCGCCGGGAGCCGACGCTTATCCGATCTCATCCTTCACGTGGCTGCTGGTCTATCAGAAGCAGACCAAGAAGGACGTCGGCGAGCAGATCAAGAAATTTCTGCAGTGGGCGCTGCACGACGGACAAAAATACGCGCCCGAACTGAAGTACGCGCCGCTACCGGCGGCAGTGGTTCAAAAGGAAGAGGCACAGCTGCAGACAATTCAGGTTCCTTAGGCAGTAGGTAGCGACAATCGAAGTGAATCGATAACGGCCTTTGGCCGCATCGCGGAGGTGTGTCCGCGATTCAGGAAATCAGGACGTGGGAGGGAAAAATGATCATAGGTGTGAGACTCGCTAGAAAAGGCAAAAGGAGCTCTGTCGGGATCCTTGGCGTCTTGCTGATGCTTGCCGGACTGCTAGCGCCAGCTATCGTGCAGGCTGCCAGCGACAAGACGGTCACGCTCTACGCCGATCCGGCTACCGGCCAGGTCTTCATGAAGCCGGCGCGCAATCGCGTCAGGATCGGCGACTACATCCCGGCGCAATCGACGCAGGAGATCGAGCGCCGGATCGAGATGAAGACCCAGCAGCAGCTTGAGCAAGATCGCAATGCGATGAAGGCCGAGATGGAGCAGCGCCGCGTTCAGCAGCAGCAGTGGAACGCCGAGATGGCCAAGCAGGTCGGCGAGATACAGCCGTTCGCGCGCGAGTTCGGCGATCGTTGGTACAAGAAGATCTCGGTCGGCACGCTGGTCTTCGCCGACTATCGCTACATGACTCACACCGGCTTTGGGCCAGGGTTTCTCGATACCCCGCAGACCTGGCCGGGGGTTGGGAACAACAGCTTTAGTTCGTTCGACATTTCGCGAGCTTATCTGGATTTCAAGTTCACGCCCGACGACAATTTCATGATGCGCGTTACCACCGACGCTTACGCGACCATCGGGACTGCCAGCGGCGATGCAGTCGGCAAGAACACCAGTTGGGGGAGTCAGCTCGACGGTAACCTCGGTATCCGTCTGAAGTACGCCTATCTCGACTACAACACCTTCTTCAAGAAAGTGCTCAAGGTCGCGCCGATGAGTGAAGACAAGTTCACTTTCGGCCAGGAGCAGAACCCGCTAGTCGATTGGGAAGAAGCCCTCTATGGCTTCCGCTACGTCAATCTGATTCCGTGGAACTATCTGAGCCTAAGCTCGACGCAGGACGGCTTCTCGATGAAGGGTCCGATCAAGTTCAACGAGTTGCAGTACGCCGACTATGACATCGGCGTGTTCAACGACGCGAACTTCCATCAGTTCGAGCAGAGCAACTACAAGCAGGTGATGGGTAGAATCTCAGCCTACCCCTTTGGCGCCAAGTCGCGCTTCCAAGGCCTGGGCATCACCGGCTTCTACAACTACGGCTATGCTAATAAGCCGGCCGATCTAAATGGCGGCCCCAACAACGCCGGCCGCACCGGCAATCTGCAGCGCATCGCAGTGCTGATGCACTATACGGCGGAGACCTGGGGAATCGCGGGCGAGTGCGACAGCGGCCACAACGCGTTCAGCAGCGGCAATATGTTCTCAGGCAGCGGTCCACTCGATCAGTTCACGACGCCGGCGAAGCCTACGGGCTTTGCGCAATTCGACACGATGGCGAAAGGCATCCTCGACAACGGCCAGGCGAACCAGGAAGGATGGGATTTCTTCGGCCACTACGACATCCCGCACACTCCGTTTACGATATTCGGCATGTACCAGCAGTTCCTGCCGAATACCAACGCGAGCAAGAACCCGCTCGACTTCTACCGATGGGTAGCTGGTGTTCAGTACCTGGTTAACAAGAACCTGCGTTTCGCCATTGACAGCCAGAACCTGACTTACTATCACGACCAGTTCACGTTCCCGGGCAGCGAGTTAACGGCTCTCTCCGGAAAGGGGCAAAAGGACACTGAATTTGCGGTGCCGCGCGACACTCACGCGTTGATGCTGAACATGGAGTTCAAATACTAACCCGAATCGAAGACGGGCACGGCCGCGCGGGCGTCAGCAATGACGCCCGCATTTTTTTGCGCTGAACCACCCGCTCAGAATCATTCGCAATCGTGATAGAATCTCTCCCGCTGTGGCCGACAAGGTAATCTATCTGCGCGAGAAGCCCGCTTCTGCGGCTGACGAGCGCAACTACAAAATCAAATACGCGGAGCTGCTGAATCCCGCGCAACTCGAGGCCGTCACTCATCGCGACGGTCCGCTGCTGGTCGTCGCGGGCGCGGGCTCCGGCAAGACTCGCACGCTGATCTATCGGGTCGCGCGATTGATCGAGAGCGGCGTCCCGCCGGCCGCGATTCTATTGCTCACGTTCACCCGCCGCGCGTCGCAGGAGATGCTGCGCCGGGCGGAGCAACTGGTCGGCGATCGCGCGGGCGCGGTCGCGGGCGGTACTTTTCATTCCTTCGCGAATAACGTGCTGCGACGGCACGGGGCTCCCATCTCGCTCAAGCCGAACTTCACGATTCTCGACCGCTCCGACATGGAGGATGTGGTCAATCTCATCCGCACCCGGATGGGACTCGGGACGCGCGAGCGCCGCTTTCCGAAGAAGGCCGCCGTCGCGGAAGCGATCAGCATGGCGCGCAACAAGCGCCGCGCGCTGCCGGAGGAAATCGAGCTGGATTTCCCGCATCTGCTCGAACATCTCACCGAAATCCTGAAACTCGCGGCGGCCTACGAGAGCTACAAGCGCGAGCGCGGCCTGCTCGACTACGACGATTTGCTGTACCGGCTCGCCGAGCTGCTCGACAAATTCGAGCACGTGCGGCGCCGCCTTTCCGACACGTATCGCTACATCATGATCGACGAGTACCAGGACACGAACCTGATCCAGGCGGAGCTGGTGCGGCTGCTGGCGATGACGCATCGCAATGTGATGGCGGTGGGCGATGACGCGCAATCGATCTACTCTTTCCGCGGCGCCAATTTCCGCAACATCATGGATTTTCCCGCGATTTTTCCTGGCGCGAAAATCGTCAAGCTCGAAGAAAACTATCGCTCGTTGCAGGGCATCCTCGATCTCGCCAATGACGTGATCGCGCGCGCCGGCGCGAAATACGCCAAGGCGCTGTTTACCGGCCGCCGCGGCGATTTCCGGCCGTTTCTCGTGCGCGCGCAGGACGAGCACATGCAATCGCGCTTCGTCGCGCAGCGGATTCTCGAACTGCGCGAAGAGGGCGTCGAGCTGGCCGAAATCGCGGTGTTGTTCCGATCAGGTTTCCACTCGTTCGATCTCGAACTCGAACTCCAGCGCCGCGATATTCCGTTCATCAAGCGCGGCGGCTTCAAGTTTATCGAGACCGCGCATATCAAGGATGTGCTGGCGCATCTGCGGATCATCGTGAATCCGCAGGATGCGGTCTCGTGGCTGCGCGCGCTGACGCTGGTGAAGGGCATCGGCCATCGCTCGGCCGAGCGCGCGATCGACAGCCTGATCTCCGACGACAATCCCGAAGCCGCGATTGCGAAACTTGCCGCCCGTGCGCGCGGTGGCTCTGAGAGCGGCCTCAAGCGCCTTGCGACGTTGATCGAGGGACTGCGGCGCGAAGGCCAGCGCCCCGCCGATCAGATCGCGATGACGCTCGAATATTATCTACCCGTGATGCGCGAGGCGTACGCCGACGATCATCCCCGACGCGAGCGCGACCTCGAACATTTTCAGAACATCACGGAGCGCTACAAGAGTCTCGAGCGGATGCTGGCCGATATGGCGCTCGAACCGCCGAGCGATTCACTCGGCGGCGTGCTGGCGGTCGAATCCGAGGACGAATATCTGACGCTCAGCACGATTCATTCGGCCAAGGGCCTCGAGTGGAAGGTGGTGTTCCTGATTTGGGCGGCGGAGGGCCGCTTCCCCGCGCCGCAAAGCGTCGGCGACGATGACATCGAGGAGGAGCGCCGCCTGATGTACGTCGCGAGCACGCGCGCCCGCGACGAACTGTATCTCTCGTATCCGATCTATATGTTCGATCGCGCGATGGGGTACGTGATGGGCCGCGTGTCGCGCTTTCTGGAAGACGTGCCCGCCGAATTACTGCAGACCGCGACCCTTCAGGAATCCGAAGACCCCGATTAAGTCCCCGATTGAGCCCGCGAACTTCGATCGCTCGCGCCGGGCGTCGGCGACACCGGGCTGGACGTTCGCGGCGCGTCGATCACTTTGAATATTGCACTTCGAACTTCGCGTAGCCAATCTCCATCTCGGGCACCTGCATCGGCAACGATACCTCGCGCAGCACCGGCACCTTCTCGGTGATCGTGCCGGTCGCCGGCGCGTCCTTGGGCACCGTGATCACGCGCGTGCCGACGAAGCGCACGATCGTCGGCAAAATCCCGCCGGTATCGACGTAGCGCGTATGCGTTGCCTCGAACACGGTGTCGCTCTTGAACAGTTTCGAGCCCGCGCGAATGAGGTACTCGTTGTTGCCGAGCGGGCGCGTCAGCGTCGCCTCGCTGATCACGTAGATGTGTCCGACCGTCGGGCGCAGAAATCCCGGATAGAGCGGATTCACGCCGAGCCAGAAGGGCAGCACGATATGCAAGCTGTTGGGTGCATCCGCGAGGCTCACGTGCGCCTCGTGATCGTTGTCGGTGAGCAGAAAATGCTTGCCGGCGTAATCGCGCAGGATGTCGCGGCTCAGTTGATCGGCGGGCGGCGCGGTAACTTCAGGAGCGGTGCCGAAATCGAGCGCAGATTCCGGCGAGCATCCTGATGATGCGAACGCAGTTGCGATCGCGAGCATCGCGACGATTGCAACTTTGCGCGTCGATCGTTTCATTTGCGATTCATTTTCGAAATCTCGCGTAGCTCTCCGGCACTCGCCCGCCGAGCGTCCACTTCATCGGCAGCGATACTTCGCGCAACACCGGGAACTGCACGGTCTTGCCGTCGGCACGCTTGAATTCGCGCTTGCCGATATACTGAACGATGGTCGGAAGAATTTTTCCCGGCGTAAGATACCGCGTCCGCGTCGTGACGAAAACGGTCTCCTGCTTGACTAGCGAGCTACCCGCCTCGATCATCCATTCGCCCGGCGTATCGAGCTGCTTGCCGAGCACCGCCTCGCTGATGACGAAAAAATCGCCCTCCTTCGGCGCCGTGACGCCCGGCACCAGGATGTTCACGCCGAACCAGAACGGCAGCTTGAGAACGCGATCCTTGGGCCAATCGACGGGCCGCACCTCGGCAACCAGGTTGTTGTCGCCGAGGATGAACTGGCGATTGCGGAAATTTATTTCGACTTCTTCCGCGCTCGCAAAAATTCGCCGTGGCGCCTTCGGCGGCGGCGCCGGCTTCGCGCAGTCAACGATCGCGAGCGCGATCAATGCGAGCGCGAGCCTTGGCGCGCCGCGCGCAAATCGCTCAAGCCGCACGGGCGTTGTAATGCGATGCGATCTCGCGTCCCACCAGCTCGATTTGCTGCGGCCACGCCGCCGGCTCCGCGATCGGCCACAGCACGAACTTGTCGAGCCCCTGGGCGACGTATTCGCTGAGCCGCGCGAAGATATCTTCCGCCGAGCCGTAAACCGATCGCTCGAGGAATTGCTCCGCCCCGCGGCCCATCGCGGAGAGCATCGGGCGCATCTCTTCGAGCGCTTTCTCGCGCGTCGCCGCGATTCGGCAGAGCAGGATCAGTCCCGACTCGATATGCGCATTCGCGCGGCCGTAGCCGGCTGCATAATCGCGAACCTTCGCCATGCTCGCGCCGAATTCCTCTGGCGTCTGGAACGACGCGAATAATCCATCGGCCAGCCGCGCCGCGCGCTTCAGCGCCGCATCCGATTTGCCGCCGACCCAGATATCCATCGTGCCGAAATCATTGTTGGTGCGCGGCGTTGGCCGCGGATCGATCGTCACGTTGTCGAAGTTGAAAAACTTGCCGTGATAGCTCGCGTTCGGTTCGCGCCACACGGTGCGTAGCACCTCGATTCCTTCGTCGAGGCGCTTGCCGCGCGATTCGAGCGGAATTCCGCAGGCCGCGTAGTCGGCGAGGTTGGCGCCGGTGCCGACCGCCATCACCATCCGGCCGTGCGACAGATAATCGAGCGACGCGAACGATTTCGCGACCAGCAGCGGATGCCGCAAGTTGAGCAGCAGCACGCTCGGCCCGAGTTTCATCCGCGTCGTGCGCGAGGCGAGCAGCGAGAGCGTGGCGACCACGTCGAGTTCCGGCGAGGGCGCGAGCAGGTGATCCGAGAGCCAGAACGAATCGAGCCCCCACTCTTCAGCGTGCTCGGCGACGCGTACAATCATGTCCGTGGAGGGCATCCCGAGACGCCAGAGTCCGAATCCGACACCGATTTTAACTTGTTTCATTAGGCAATAGGTTCCTTTGTTTGCGCATACCGTCCAAGAATATTAGCATAGGCAGCCTTTATGGGTCTGAACCACGGCTCTTCGAATGGCGCGCCCGTCACAGTGACACTGTTGGGCACGGGCGACGCTTTTGCGAGTTGCGGACGCTCGCAGGCCGGCTATCTGATCGATGCGCCGGCGGGGTGCGTCCTGCTCGAAGCCGGGCCCGGCCTCCTCGCCGCACTCAAGAAAAATAGCTTCCCGACCGACAGCTTCGATCTCCTTCTCATCAGCCACCTGCACGGCGATCATTACGGCGGCCTTCCCTTTCTTATCCTCGAATATATGTTTGAGGCCAAACGCAAGCGCGTGCTCACTATCGCGGGGCCACGGCAACTCGAGGAGCGCACCTGGCGCCTGATGCGCACGATGTTCCCGCATTTCGACCTCGACCAGATCAAGCATAAGCTCAAATTCGTCGTGCTTGAACCCGGCACGACCACGCGCCTCGGCAAGTTCAGCGTCTCCGCGATTCGAAGTCCGCACACCAAGCCCGATATTTCATTGTCGTTGCGCGTCGATGGCGGCGGCAAGTCGATCGTTTTCTCCGGCGACACCGGCTGGAACGATCACCTGGTCAAGCTCAGCGAGGGCGCCGATCTGTTCCTCTGCGAATGCACCTATTACGAAAGCGCACAGTTGACCTTTCATCTCAACTATCCGCTACTCGCCGCCAACCGTGATAAGTTCAAGGTTCGCCGGATGGTGCTGACGCATCTTGGGCGCGAAGTCCTGAATCGCGAAAATGAAGTCGCGATCGAGATGGGCTTCGACGGGATGAAGATCGAAATCTGATTTTTTCAGCACGCACACCATCATTGAGCGTCGCAGCTTATCGATGAAAAAGGATTCGCGATGGGAATAGTTCAGGGCAAGCGGGCGCTGGTGGTCGGCGTCGCCAACGACAAAAGTCTCGCGTGGCAAATCGCGCAAACGCTCGCGAAGGAAGGCGCCGAAGTCGCGCTCACCTATCAGGGCGAAGTGCTCGAGAAGCGCGTGCGTCCGCTCGCGGCGCAAATCGACGCGACCGTGATCGGCGAGCTTGACGTCACCAATGACGCGCAGATCGAATCGGTGTTCGCCGCGCTGAAGGAAAAGTGGGGCGGCCTCGATCTGCTGGTGCATGCGGTGGCGTTCGCCGAGCGCGAGAACCTGCGCGATCGCTTCCTCACCGTCAGCCGCGAGAACTTCGCCCGCTCGATGGAAATCAGCGCCTACTCGCTGGTCGCGCTGGCGCGTGCGGCCGAGCCGCTGATGGAAGCGTGCGGCGGCGGTTCGATCATCACGCTGACCTATCTCGGCGCGGTCCGCGCGATTCCCAATTACAACATGATGGGTGTCGCGAAGGCGGCTCTGGAAGCCTGCGTGCGCTATCTTTCGATCGATCTGGGCGCGAAGAATATCCGCGTCAATGCGCTCAGCGCCGGCCCCGCGCGGACGCTCTCATCGTCGGCCATCCGCGATTTTCACACCATGACGCATCAGGTCGAAGAGCGCTCGCCGCTGCGGCGCGGCATGAAGCCCGAGGAAGTCGGCACGATGGCGGCGGCGGTGCTGAGCGATTTTTCCAGCGGCGTCACCGGCCAGACGATTTACGTGGACGTCGGCTTCAATATCATGGGATTCTAGAAAGCGTCGCGTCGTCGCCTCGAGCCGGATTCGCGACAGGCCTCAAAAAAGGAGCATCGTGATGGCAATAGTCACAGTCCCGCAGCTCTCCGACAATTACGCGTACCTGGTGATTGACGATGCCAGTATGGAATGCGCGGTGGTCGATTGCGCCGAGGCCGACAAGGTGATCGCGGCCGCCAAAGCGCACGGCCTCAAGCTGAGCGCGGTGCTGACGACGCATTGGCACGGCGATCATTGCGGCGGCAATCAGGACATCGCGTCGAAAGTCGCGGGCATCAAGGTGTTCGGCGCAAGCGCCGAGGGCGGCAAAATCCCGGCGCTGACCAATCCCGTCAAAGATGGCGACACGGTGAAAATCGGCGCGCTCGAAGGACGCGTGATCGGCATCCCGGCGCACACCAACGGACACGTCGCGTACTACTTCCCCGCACTCGGCGCGGTCTTCACTGGCGATACGATGTTCATCGGCGGATGCGGCCGCGTGTTCGAAGGCAAGGCCGCGACGATGGTCGAATCGCTCGGCAAGCTCACCAGCCTGCCCGACTCGACCGAAGTATATTGCGGCCACGAGTACACGGAAAAAAATCTGCGCTTCGCGCTGACGCTCGAACCCGGCAATCAGGCATTGCGGGCGCGTCACGAATGGAGCCTCAAGACTCGGGCGGCGAACAAATTCACCGTGCCGTCGACTATCGGCGATGAAAAAAAGACCAATCCGTTTCTCAGGACCTCGAGTCCCGAGTTGCGCACCAACTTGAAAAAACGCGACCCCTCGATTCCTGACGATCCGGTCGCGATCTTTGCCAAGGCCCGCGAACTAAAAGACAACTTCTAACTCTTTGCGAGGTGACGTTATGGCCGCGTCGTCCAATGCCAGTGTTGCGGAAACGCTGAACAGTTTTTTTCGATCGGTCGAGTCGTTGCAGCTCGAGAGCGTCGCGCCGTTCTTCGAGGAGGACGCGCAGATGTTCTCGCCACTCGGAGCCTTTCCCGCAAGACTCGACGGCCGCGCCGCCATCATGGCCCAGTTCAAAGCGATCGCCGACTTCGTAAGGCAGGCGCCTGAGCCGCTCAAGATCGAGCCGCGCGATTTGAACATCCGCGAGCACGGCGATGTCGCGCTGATCACGTTTCATTTGCAGCCCAATGCGGGACCGCTCCATCGCCGCACTTTCATGATGCGCCGCGGCGCGTCTGGTTGGCGCATCGCGCACATCCACGCGTCGATCGCCAGCACCACGATGTAATCGCGGCGAGCTAGAACGGCTTCAGCACCGTCAGCAGCAGAATCGCGATCAGCAACAGGCTGACTGCGCCGTGGATGATGCTGAACTCGCGATGCGTCGCCTGACTTGGATTGTCTTCGAGAAACATGATCCGGCGATAAAAGCGCACGTGATAAAAGAGCAACACCGCGACCATCAACAGCTTCAGATGCAGCCATCCCTGCCGCAGCACCGACGGCTCCATCAGCACCAACAGGATGCCCAGCGCGATCGTGATCGCGGCGCCAACATTGGTGCCGATCTCGAACAGGCTGCGCGCGGCGCCCAGCAACCGTTCCTTCGTCAGGCCGACTTCCTCGGGCACCCGCGCGAGCAGGCTCGCGATCATCAACAGGCCGCCGAGCCAGTAAATAACGCCGAAAATGTGCAATGCGGTTATGAAGCCGCGTGCCCCCATCGTGTCCCCCTAGACGCCGCCGGTTTCGATTCCATTGCAGAGCGCGAACGCCAGCAGCGCGATCGCGGCGCCGCCGAAGTATGGCGCCGACGGCCCCATCAATTGATATAGAATGCCGCCCGCGATCGGACCGCAAATTCGCGCGAGCGACAACGCCGATTGATTCACGCCGAGCACTTCGCCTTGCAGGTGCCGCTCCGTATTGCGCGAGATGAGGCTAGCAATCGACGGACTCGCGAGTCCGTAACCCACGGCGATTATCGCGAGCATCGCGAGCAGCGCATCGCGCGATGCGATCGTTCCCATCGGTGCGAGCCCTATCGCCATCGCGACGAGACCGAGCCGCACCAGGCGTGCCTCGCCAACTTTGTGCACGATCACGCCGAGCAGATAACCCTGCGCGACTGCCTGCATCAATCCGGTGAACGCGAGCAGGACGCCGATGCCGAACGCGCCGTAGCCGTAAATCGCGGGCACCATCAGCGCGAACGTCGCCTCGAGCGTGGCGAACGAGAAGGTCAGCAGAAATGCGATCGCGAACATCCGCGCCAATCGATGTTGTACCAGCTCGCGCGGAATCGCCAGCACCGGTGCGATGAAATGGCGCAAATCGAGCCGCCTCGAACGATCTGGATAATGCGATTCAGGCAGCCGGAACGCGGCGAACAGAAAATTGCCGAAGGTCAGCGCGCTCGCGAAAAAAACCGGCGCGCGCAAACTCGTATGTCCGAGTATCCCGCCGACCGCCGGCCCCAGCACGAATCCCAGCCCGAACGCCGCGCCAATCAGCCCCATCCCCTTCGCGCGATCGCGCTCGTCGGTCGTATCGGCGACGTATGCCTGCGCGGTCGAAATCGTCGCGGCGCATGCGCCGTGAATCGCGCGCGCCGCCAGCAGCCAGAAAAATGAATCGGCGAATCCATAAACCAGGTAGCCGAGCGACGATCCAATCAAGCCGAGCATGATGATCGGTTTGCGCCCGAAGCGATCCGACATTCGTCCGAGGATCGGCGCGAAAATAAATTGCATCAGCGAGTAGCTCGAAAAAATCAGCCCGATGCCCGCGGCGCCGATTCCCATCCGCTCGGCGAACATCGGCAAAAACGGAATCACGATTCCGAAACCGAGCAGATCGATGAACACCGTCAGAAATAAAATCAGCCGCGGCGCGCGGCCCGCCTCGACATGGTCGGGGCCTTGCTTGAGTGATTCGATACTTGCCATTGATCGAGTTGCGATGAAAAATGCGCGGTCGGTTTTGCGCGCGCGAAACCAGCAAATCCTACGCGATTCGCGCCTTTAAGCGAATGATCCGCACCGGGAGAAATTGACCTCGATGGCGATTTACGACGGCGAGCTTAAACGCAAAAAGATCGGCGCAGAAGAAGCCGCGGCCAAAGTAAGGTCGGGTGACTGGGTCGAATACGGCTTCGGCCTCGGACAACCCAACGCGTTCGATCGCGCACTGGCAGAGCGGGTTGCGCATCTCGAGCGCATCAAAATTCGCGGCTGCCTCGCGATGCGCTCGTGCGCTGATATCGATCGCGCATCCGGATTTTCGCGACGCGCTCGAGCGCCAGGCGCGCGAGTACAATCTTCTATCGCGCGCGATTTTCTGAGCGTTGAAAAAATTCTTGATCGAAAAAACTGCGGTGATTTTTCCCGGCGGATTCGAGCGCCGAAATCAGCGCGATGAACTATCGCGATTGCCGGTGAACTTGTACACCAACTCGTCGGGGCGCGCATATCCAAGCTCCCGCCGAATCAATGTTTGCAGGTACCGATCGTCTGAACGAAGCTTCTGAACGTTCGTTCTGAATGTAGCGTTCTCGGCGGCCAGATTCGCCTGCCGGGCTTCCAGTTCAGCGCGATGCCGCTGGAGCGCCAGCAGGTCCGACGGACCCGACGGCTCCACCAAAACGTTGACCGTGAGCAGGACGAGGACCGCGCCGAAGATTAGGCTGAGCCATTCGCGGCGCATTAAGAAACTTAACCTCGTCATCCCGCCGAGATTAGTCGAGCGTATGAGGTGTTGCAAGCTTCGCGGCTCGGCAACACCATTTTAAAGGCCGGATAACCGATTGTTCGTCGGCCATCTTCTCGCTTTAAAATTTGTTTATAAATCTCTTCGCATCTCTTGATTTGAGAATAACACATTTCTATAATCGCGGCAGTCAATGTGAGGGATGGACCCTCACTCATTAGAAAAGGGTGCTTGTCCAGCAGCAGCCTAGGAGACAGGAGGTACCTATGCCAGTTATGAAGAAGGCCAAAAAGGCCACCAAGTCCAAACCCATGATGAAGAGCAAAATGGCGAAAAAGAAGCCGGTCAAAAAGACCAAAAAGAAGTAACCACTTAACGAGTTTACCTCCGGGGGCAGTACCCCCGGGGGCTGGCTAAGGCTGCCAGGATTGCTGCTGGAATAAGCCGAGGCGGTGAGGCCTCGCAACACGGGAGAGCCCCCTTGCAAGAGGGGGCTCTTTCTTTGTCGGCGCTCGCGCATGCGCGTGTGATTGCGTGATAAGTTCGAGGTCGTGGATTTTCGATGCCTGAGTCTCGCCAACATTTCGACGCGCAGAATTTTGATGCGATTATCGTCGGCGCTCGCGTGGCCGGCACCGCCGCCGCGATTTTCCTCGCGCGCCAGCATCGGCGCGTATTACTGATCGACAAAGCGTCGTTCCCCTCCGACACGATCTCCACGCACATCGTGTTAAGCGGCGGCGCTCGCGTGCTCGGACAATTGGGCGTGCTTGAGATGCTCGAACAATCCGGCGCCGTGCGATTCTCTCGCATGCGCTCGATCGGTCCGGATTTCGACTACCGCGGCGATCTCGTGCACGACGGCCTCGACGAGCGCGGCCTTTGCCTGTCGCGAATCATCATGGATGCAAAGATGATCGAGGCGGCGCGGAGTTTCGAATCGATTCAGTTTCGCGACCGCCTGCGCGTGACCGATCTGATCATCGAGAATCGCGCGATCGCCGGCATCCGCGCCGAAGACTCGACCGACCGCCACGAATTCCGCGCGCCGCTCACGATCGGCGCCGACGGGATGCGCAGCACGATCGCGCGGCGCGGCGAAGAAAAGCTCGGCGCATTCCCGCGCATCGACGTGCCCTGCGCGCGCGCCTACTACTACGCATACTTCGATGGCGTCGATGAATCGCGGCTTGGCGACGAGCTGGTCACGGAGTTCGAATCGAGTCCTGGCGCCGGCAACCTGGTTTGTCGATGCGAACAGGGGCGCATCGTTGCGGCAACCGCATTCGACGCGGTCGAATTGCACTCGTTTCGCATCGATCTCGAGGGCAATCTGCGCCGTTATCTCGATCGCTCGTTCGCCGTCGGCCGCATACTCGAAGGCGCGACTCTCGCCGGCAAAGTTTTTTCGTCCGGCCTGCTAAGCAACACCTGTCGCGATCCCGCTGCCGCCGGCGCGCTGCTGCTCGGCGACGCCGGCCTGCACGTCGATCCGCTGTTCGGGCAGGGACATTCGCTCGCGCTGATGAGCGCAGCGATCGTTGGCGACCTTGCGCCGCAATGGTTTGATGCATCGCGGGGCGAAACAATTCCCGCGATCGCACTCGCCGAATTCACGCGCCGGCGCGACGCCGAGTTGATGCCATTTTACAAAGCCAGCGTGCGCGTCTCGCGCGAACTCGCGCTCGATAAGGGCACCCGCATGGCTCATCGCGCCGCCGCGAGCGAGCAATGGGCGGCCGACGAGATGATTCGATTTGCCCAGATGCTGACGCCGCGCGGCTCGTTTCCGTCGTTCCGCTTTGCGCGCCTGATGGCGAAAGCGTCGCGCGCCGCTTGAGTCATGGACCTCGCCGATCTCGGACGAATCAAGGCGCAGCACGAAGTTCCCGAGCCGATCAAATTCGCGTGGCCGGTCGTGCTGCTGCCGGAACTGTTCGCGACGCCGCCGCAACTCGCGATTCTGCTCGGCTATCTCACGACCATCGGATGGGAAGTCTATGTGCCCGATTTGCGCGCCGCGATCGGCGACTCGTCGCGCCTCGCGAAATTTGATTTCAAAGATCTGATCGCGATGAGCACCGAAGCGATCGATGCGATCGGCCGCGAAGTCGTCGTCATCGGCCACGGCGTCGGCGGTTTGGCCGCGCTCAAACTCAGCGCGCATCGACAAGTCAAAGCGTCGGTCGCATTCGCCCCGCTGATACCGGGATTCCGCACGCCGCTGATCGGCGGAATCGCGAATCGAATCGCCGCGATGCTTGGCCGTCCTATCAATCCGCCGCGCGGCCGGATGCTGTTCGAACTGGTCGCCGATCTCGAGCCGTTCGCGCGCGAGGCGCTGATCAAATCGATGCGTCCCGATTCGGGCGCGCTTGCGAGCGACGTCGTCCGCAGCGCGATCGATTTCACGCCGACGAATCCTCCGCGGCCGCGGCTGATCGTCGCCGGCGAGTCCGATATTTTCGCGCCGTTCGATCGCGCGTCGAAATTTGCGGAATCAATCGGCGCGAGCATCGTCAAGATCGCCGGCCGCGGCCATTGGCTGATCGGTGGCCGCGCGATCGAACGCGCTATCCATCAGACCCAGCGCTTTCTGGTCCGCGCGCTCGGCCAGGATTTGCTCCTGCTCTATCCCGAGGAATGGAAAAACGAACCCCAGGAATAAATTTAGCCGATAAGGAATAGCGCTAGCCCGCCAGCATCCGTCCTAGCCAACTCACGATCAGCCCAACGAATAGCGCGACCAGCGGCCACATCCGCTGTTTATTCTCGTGACGAATCTGCGGCAGGATGTCCGACGTCGCGACGGCGAGGAACGTCCCCGCCGAGATCGCGATCGCCGCGCCGGCGACTTTGCTGCTCGCATTCGCCAGCGCGAAGTAGGTGAGCATCGCGCCGAGCGGCGTCGAAAGCGCGAAGACTGTCATCCAGCCGATGATCGGCTGCGGCGACCATCGATCGAGCAACAGTAAACTGGTCAGCGCAAACGCGTCCGGAATCTTGTGAAAGATCACCGCGAGCAGCACCACGCCGCCGAGTTCGGGGCGATTGTAGGTCGAGCTGATCGCGAGCCCATCGAGCAGGCTGTGAAACGAAAGCCCGACATACGCGGTCAAGCCGAGATGAATATGATGCGCGCGTCCATGCTCTGCCGCATGCTCGGGATACGGATGCACGAGCACGAACCGCTCCATGATGAAGATGGTGAGAAAGCCCGCCAGCAGCGGCCATCCGAGCGCGCCGTGCAAGAGTTCGACGCTCTCGGGGATCATGTCGAAGAACGCGGCGCCGAGCAGGATTCCGCCCGAGAACGCGACCGGCACCAGCAGCGATCGCCGCGACCAGTTGCCGAATAGCGGCAGCAATCCGCCGGCCAGCGATCCAATCGCGATCGCCGCGAGGTATAGAAGAAAGCCGGGTGACATCGATAGCAGTCTCGGGTGTGAGTCTCGCTAACATAGCCGTTCAGGCGTCACAAGCGGGCCCATGACAAGGGCCTATGGTTGATCCGCGAAATCGCACTAGAGTCCAGATCGGGAGAACAATTCGATGGCGGAAAAAGCAATGCAAAACAATTCGCAGCACAATGTGCAGCAAAATCTGATCGTCGAGCGCGACGGCGGCCTCGTCACCATCACGATGAGCCGCCCCGAGAAGCGCAACGCGCTCTCCACTGCGATGATGGCCGACCTGATGGCGGAGCTGCGTGCCGCCGGCGACAGTCGCGAGACGCGCGCCGTGATAATCGCAGGCAACGGCCCGGCCTTCTCGGCCGGCCACGATCTGAGCGAGCTTGCCAAACGGGATCTGGAATTCTACCGCTACGAATTCGATCTCTGCGCGCAACTGATGCAAACCGTCCAGGCGATTCCGCAACCGGTGATCGCGCGCGTCCATGCGATCGCGACCGCCGCCGGATGCCAACTCGCGGCGACCTGCGATCTCGTCGTCGCGGGTGAGAGCGCGAGCTTCGCCACCCCCGGCGTGAAGATCGGGCTCTTCTGCTCGACCCCGATGGTCGCGCTGACGCGCGCGGTCGGACGCAAGCATGCGATGGAGATGCTGCTGACCGGACAACCGATCAATGCGCGCACCGCAGCCGAGTGGGGTCTCGTCAATCGCGTCGTGCCAGATTCCGAGCTGATTGCAGAGACGCGCAAGCTTGCGATGCAAATCGTCGAGGCGAGTTCCGCGACCGTCGCGACTGGCAAGCAGGCATTTTACGCGCAAATCGATCTCGATACGGCCGGCGCCTACGACTACACGAAGGAAGTGATGAGCCGCAACGCGATCGCGCCCGACGCGCAGGAAGGCATCGGCGCATTTCTGCAGAAACGCAAACCCGTCTGGAGTGGGAAGTGAGGGAATCTTGATAAGCTAGAAGGTCGCGTCGACGGCACGAGGACGCATCTCGGCTGAGTTTTCGGGGTGCAGGCCAAACACGCAAAGCAAATCACGCTCCGCCATGGGGCTATATGAATATTGCCACCCTCGGACAGCTCAGACGGCATTACTTGGAAGCCGCCGACCGTTACAAAAGCGAGTTCAAATCGATCACTGTTGTTGAAAACAGCCGAGGCACCGAAATGAAGACGGCCACCGAAGTCGCAAAGACTGTTCTGAAATGGCTAGGGTTATTTGCGGACGAAGAGGTGCTCTGCGTTCCGCGGAAGTCTCTTGAAGGACAGATTAAGCTCTCCGAAAGGAAGATGGTGACGCCGAGTTGGAAAGCGGTTTCCAAACTTGTCAATCGACGTGGAACATATGTTGCTCGATCGGTCGCGGAGTCCTCTGATGACCTTCTGCAGGTCGTTCCAGTCTGCATCATACGAAACGGTGACCGTTTTCTCACTAACGTGCGGCACGAACCAGGAGAGTCGCTGCATGACGCGCTTGGGAATTGGGCTGGGGGCCATGTAAGAAAGCAGGATCTGGATCACGCGAAGTCAAAATGGGACAGCGTCTTGGCGGGACTAAGACGAGAACTACACGAAGAGCTTTCGTTGGAAGATTTGCCTCGGCTGGACCCGGTCGGAATTGTCCACAGCTCAGAAGATCAACGTGCGGCGCGCCACATAGGCATCGTTTTCCAAGTGGTCTTCTCTGATCCCGCTAACATCGCTGCTTTCGACAACAAGACGATTCGTGAGCGGCCAAATCGGTACGTCAGAACCAGTTGGATGGAAAGGAAAGACCTTTCTCGCACTCTTGATTCTCAAAGAGACTGGTCAAGAGCGATAAGCAATTTCCTGGTCGAAGCTTAGCGACGGCCATCCTCGATGCGCCGATAACATTCGCAACAGATTACTCCTCCGTCGCCAGTTTCGAGATATGCGTCGTCGAGGAGCAAAGCCACTAGCTCCTGACATTCGTCGCAACGTTTTTTCTCCGCCCATCCCGATGTCACTTCCGCAGCTTCGTCGATACTAGTCGGGATGTATCTTAGGTTGTCCTCGCCGGGGATCGCTTCGATCTCGATTGTCAGATCATCCGTTGCGACACTGCCCAAGCCCATTCTATACGGAGTTGCACGAGCCTCTTTGAGCGCCGAATTGATCGCGCGAGCCAGCGCCTCAAGCATCCGTCCCGTTCCTTCGATTCTGAATTTTCTTGCCCTGACAGGGGTCGAGTCGTCCGCCATTTTACTTCCTCAAAATAGATGCGAAGTCGTTGCATCGACTCTTGCCTGGTATCGCCGCTCTAGCAGGCTGTTGAAAAATACAAATTGTTGGATTTAGCTACACACTTACTGATCTCGAATGATCTCAAGAGGCTTGTACGCTTCGCGATTGGAGGCGAATTTTCCAAATTCACCCTTTAATCAACATCCTGCTAAGGGAT
>NZ_JAUSKL010000037.1 GCF_030646925.1 Candidatus Binatus sp.
GATCCCCCTCGTCACCTGAAACACCCACCAGCAGCAGCGGATGAGCCACTTTCGACCTCCAAACCCTTAACCAAGTAGCGACCCCAACTCATCAGCACAGAAAAACTCGTGACTGTTCGGCATTTTTCCGCAGCCTGCTAGTGTCGCGATCAATATAGAGGTTGGTTAAAGGTCGAAAAACCTTGGAGGTTTCGGGAGGACGAGCAATGCAAAACGGCAATCGATCGTTTCCACGACTCACAACGTTGATGCTCGGCGTAGCGCTGATGGCCACCGTGTTCTTCGCCGCTACAGCTCGTGCCCAGGTCAAACCCGGCGACTTTATCACCATGCAAAACGCTGCCAAGGTCAAAGATCTGGTCTCGCCAGGCGTCTATTACAAAGTGACGCACGGGATGTCGATGAAGATCATCCCGAGTCAGCGAATCGACTGGCCGCCGCCGTATAAGGACGCCACCGAAAAATACTCCTCGCAGGTCCGGCTCACGCAGGACCATCGCAGCGTGCTCGGTTTCGTCGCGGGGCAGCCGTTTCCGCTGATCGATGCGAACGATCCGGACGTTGGCGTCAAAATCATCTGGAACAACGTCTTTCGGCCCATCACTTCCGATGACTACGACCTCCGCTTCTACGACTGCGACAGCCGTTACCAGGCAGCCGGCAAGGCCGACAGCATGCAGATAATTTACGGCCAGATTGGCCACTATGCCGGCTACGATTTGGTCGGCCGCACCGAGGTCGAGCCGTTGCCGACCGATCCTGACTTCAAGAAGACGGGCCGCCTCTGGCTGTTCGGCCTTTACCCGATTCTTGCTCCGGCGAACTGGCGGGGTCTCGGCTTCATCCGATATCGCTACGCGGATCCGACCCGCGGCGACGATACCTGGGAATGGCTGCCGGATTCGCGCCGTATCCGCCGCCTCAACGAATCGATCATGAGCGCGCGCACCGGTCCCCAGGCATGGGATCCCGATCACTACTCAGGCTTCAATCCCAAAACCGAATGGTACGATTACAAAATGATCGGTGAAAAAAATCTGCTTGCCTCTGCGCACGCCGAGCATTCACCGGAACTGCGATGCAACACCGATGGCGGCACGAGCGCGTGCCCCGAGGCGTGGGAAATGCGCCACATGTACGTCGTTCAGGCCGAACCTCGCTCAGGCTTTGGCAAGGCAGGCAACGTGCTCGATTCCCGCACGCTGATCTACATGGATTCTGAAATGTGGTTCGAGCCGTACATCGATACCTACGATCGGCAAGGCCAGCTCTGGACCAACCACATCTATTGGCTGGCCAATCGCGATCGTCCGGTGCCCGATGCGAGGGTGGCGATTTATCCGTTCAAGCGATCGTTCGTAGTCGGCGCGGTATCCACCGATTTGCAGGCAGGGTTCGCGACGATGTGCTATCTGCCCGGTCTCGAAACGCCTGAGAAGGAATGCTGGTACATCAATATGGGCGCGGTGGATCGGTCATTCTTCACCACCGACGCGATGGTCCGTGCGGCGCCATGATTTGATCGGAAGCAGACTCAACGAAGTTGCTGGCGCGGTCGCTGACCGCGCCATTTTTTTTGAGCCGCCACGCACGAGCCCGTCCGTTTGCATCCCCGGTGATTTGTCCCGCAAGAGACGCATGAGGCTGGCGTCCCCTTGGCCCGCGCAGACCGATCAATTTTCGGCGAACGAACCTCGCATTAGAATTATTGCGGATTCGATTAAGCACGGTGGCCGGGCGTTTAGCGGGGCGGAGACGATAATCCGGGAAGCTTGGAACTGACCGAAGCGCAAGTCTTTTCGCGATCGTCTGCCGGAAAACTTTAGCACCTGTCGGTACTTGTGTGGTACAGCTAGTACCGTAAGCGGAAACGGCCCGGGTCTCGTGGCGCCGCCGGAATCCTGATTGTTCCCGGAGCAGCAAAGCGCTTGCGGAAAGCAAATCGAACGAGGCGCGCCATAAGCTCAGTCCAAATACTAATTCAGCGAAACTTAACTCTCTATCAGTACAATTAATATAATCCCGCAGCAATCGTACTGAATACTCAGTTCCGCTGCCGCGCGTATAGCCACTTCTTTGCCGTATTTCGCATCAAATACGCGATATTCTAATAATACTTATGCAAGCCAGCCCGCTGAACAGCCTCTAGCCGGATCGATCGCGTCCGCGCGCCGCCGCGCGGCATCCGCGCAGTTCACCTTACGCCGGAGCGATGTTTATGAATCCGCAGTATATAAAGCCCGAACTGTCTCAAGTGGCGAGTAGTTCATTAGCGACGAACCATCGAACTGACCGGTATCTCACTTGCGTTCATCGGCGACTCTATTAGCGATACTGAATTGATGAACGGGCAAATAGTCAATCGATGCTTCAGTGCAATAATTTATATTGACCCGGATATGACCGAAGCCTAATGTTGTGTTCCGCACAATCTTACTGCGCGGTCATTCAACCCTGCGCTCGTTTCACCGGAGGATACGTAATGCGAAGGCAGAAGAACTCGTCGTCATGGATCACGACGATCATGGCGGCCTTGGGGCTGTTCGCGATTGGCGCGTTCAGCACCAACGGCTACGCCCAGGTAAAACCGGGCGATTTCATCACGCCCGAAAACGCCACCAAGGTTAAGGATCTGGTCGGCCCTGGCGTTTACTACAAGGTCGAGCGCGGGATGACGATGAAGATCGTCCCGACCCAGCGCGTGGATTGGCCGCCTCCTTACAAGGACGCAACCGAAAAGTACTCCGCGCAGGTGCGGCTCTCGCAAGATAAGCGTTCGGTTGTCGGCTTTGTCGCCGGCCAGCCATTCCCGCTGATTGACGCGAACGATCCGGACGTCGCTGTCAAGATCATCTGGAACAATGTGTTCCGGCCGATCACGACCGACGATTACGATCTGCGCTATTATGACTGCGACTCCGCATATCAGAAAAAGGGACCGCAGACCGGGCAGGTCGAGTACTTCCAGATCGGACATTATGCCGGCTACGACCTGGTCGGCCGCACCGAAGTCGAGCCGATGCCGACCGATCCTGACTTCAAGCAGACCGGCCGCTATTGGCTATTCGGCCTTTATCCGATTCTTGCGCCGCAGGAAATCCGCGGCACCGGCTTCATCCGCTGGCGCTACGCCGATCCGAAGCGCGGTGACGATATCTGGAGTCTCAGCGCCGGCTCGCGCCGTATCCGCCGCGTTGACGAAGCGATCGTGAGCTCGTCCACCACCGCGGGCGGCACCTCTGCGCATGCGTGGGATCCGGATCACTATTCGGGTTTCAATCCCAAGACCGAGCAGTACTTCTACAAGTTCCTGGGCGAGAAGAACATGCTCGCGACGATTCACGCCGAGCATTCGCCCGAAGTCCGCTGCGCGACGGACGGTGGCGCCAGCGCCTGTCCCGAGGCTTGGGAAATGCGCCACATGTACGTGGTCGAAGCCAAGCCTGATCGCTCGCGCGTAAACGCGCTTGATTCACGCACGGTAATCTTCATGGATAGCGAGATGTGGTTCGAGCCGTATATCGACACCTACGATCGCTCGGGCAATCTGTTCCGCTCGCACATATACTGGCTCGCGACGCGCGACCGTCCGGTACCCGATGCAAAGGTTGCCATCTATCCGTTCAAGCGTTCGTTCGTCGTCGGCGCGCTTTCGACCGACGTGCAGAGCGGCCTTGCCACGATGTGCTACCTGCCTGGAATGGAGACGCCGGAGAAAGAGTGCTGGTACATCAACATGGGCGCGGTGGATCGATCGTTCTTCACCACCGACGCGATGTTCCGCGCGGCCTCGTTCTAATCAGCTAGCCGAAACTGCCTGCTAAACCGCACTGGCGCGATCGCAAGATCGCGCCAGTTCTTTTTTTGCCTGCTGCGCTCGCCTCTTCCGATCACTCGATCGTGAATTGCTCGAGACTTTGCGGCTCATCATTTGCTCGATTAGATTTTCGCATCGCCGCAAACGAAGTTCTTATGTTTCGTGCCGATGAACTACGGCTGGGCCGCGAATCAACGCGCGCAGCCTAACAGTCATTCGGTCGCGGAATCGCGCAGATTTCGGCGCATTTTTGCCGCATTTTTACAAGAGTATAAAGTTAATTGACGCCGATGATTGTCTGATCTAATGATTCGATTAGTTAATCAGGGCGGCGGATGCCGCAAAATTACTAGGAGGCCGAGTTCGTTATGAGAAAGGTGTTGCGAGTGTCTGCTACAACGGCTGTCGCAGCCTTGGCGCTGCTGGCTTTGCTCTGGCCGGCGTCAAGTTTTGCGCAAGTCAAACCGGGCGATTTCATCACGCCCGAAAACGCCACCAAGGTTAAAGATTTGGTCGGCCCCGGCGTTTACTACAAAGTCGAGCGCGGGATGACGATGAAGATCGTCCCGACCCAGCGCGTGGATTGGCCGCCTCCGTACAAGGATGCGACCGAAAAGTACTCGCCGCAGGTCCGGCTCTCGAAAGATAAACGCTCGGTCGTCGGCTACGTGGCGGGTCAGCCCTTTCCGCTGATCGACGCGAACGATCCCGACGTCGGGGTGAAGGTCGTCTGGAACAACGTGTTCCGTCCGATCACTTCTGACGACTACGATCTGCGGTTCTATGACTGCGACTCTGAATATCAGAAAAAGGGGCCACAGACCGGACAGATCGAGTACTTCCAGATCGGCCACTACGCCGGCTACGACCTGGTGGGCCGCACCGAAGTGGAGCCGCTGCCGACCGACCCCGACTTCAAGCAGACCGGCCGCCTCTGGTTGTTCGGGCTGTATCCGATCCTGGCGCCGCAGGAAATCCACGGCACGGGCTTCCTTCGCTGGCGCTACGCCGATCCGAAGCGTGGGGACGATATCTGGAGCCTTGCCGGCGGTTCACGCCGCCTCCGCCGCGTTGACGAAGCGATCATGAGCTCGTCCACCACCACCAATGGCTCCTCGGCTCACTCGTGGGATCCCGATCATTATTCGGGCTTCAACCCCAAGACCGAGCAGTACTTCTATAAGTTCATTGGCGAGAAGAACATGCTGGCGACGGTTCATGCCGAGCATTCGCCCGAAATCCGCTGCGCGACTGACGGCGGCGCCAGCGCCTGCCCCGAAGCATGGGAGATGCGCCACATGTACGTGGTCGAGGCCAATCCGGATCGCTCGCGGGTAAACGCACTCGATTCACGCACCATTATCTTCATGGACAGCGAGATGTGGTTCGAGCCGTATATCGACACCTATGATCGCGCAGGCCGTCTATTCCGCAGCCATATCTACTGGCTGGCCACCCGTGATCGTCCGGTGCCTGATGCACGCGTCGCGATCTATCCGTTCAAGCGTTCGTTCGTCGTCGGTGCGGTTTCGACCGACGTGCAGTCTGGTTTGGCGACGATGTGCTATCTGCCGGGTATCGAAACGCCGGAGAAGGAGTGCTGGTACATCAACATGGGCGCCGTGGATCGCAGTTTTTTCAACACCGATGCGATGGTGCGCGCGGCCGCGTTCTGATCAGATAATTCAAAACCGTTTGCTAACCGGACTGGCGTGGTCGACAAGATCGCGCCAGTTCTTTTTTGCCCAGGCCCGCTTAAAGTCTCTACCCGCCCAGCCGGTCCCAGCGCCTCGAGCTAACGGCCGTTAGCTGGATCCGGCGATCCTGCGACTTGTTGGACGATATAATTACCGTTGACGCTCAGCATAAACTAGTCTAATGGAATCATTAGTGGGCGACCAAACAATTCAGCAACGAACTACTAGGGGAGACTGCGTATGCACAGGGGAAAAGCATTTCGTGTGTCCGTCACAATTTCCGTCACAGCATTGATCCTGCTGATTTTGGGACTGGCGCCGCCGCCAGGCCACGCGCAGGTCAAGCCGGGCGATTTCATCACGCCCGAAAATGCCACGAAGGTCAAAGACTTGGTCGCACCGGGCGTCTATTACAAGGTCGAGCGCGGCATGACGATGAAGATCGTCCCGAGCGAGCGTATCGACTGGCCGCCGCAGTACCAGCGCGATTACCAGGCCGATAAGCGTGGCCGGGGTGATTGCTTTCCGGGGCGACTTAGAATGAGCTT
This sequence comes from Candidatus Binatus sp., assembly GCF_030646925.1. Lineage (NCBI taxonomy): Bacteria > Candidatus Binatota > Binatia (SeqCode) > Binatales (SeqCode) > Binataceae (SeqCode) > Binatus (SeqCode) > Binatus sp. (SeqCode). Next base: position 6,063 of record NZ_JAUSKL010000037.1, read on the forward strand.
CGCAGTTCGGGAGTACCTTCTTGATTGAGTCTCTGATTAGAAGCCTCGCGTTTTCCGATCTAAGTGACAAATCGAGGTGTTCGCAATCCATCTTAATGTTCTGACCATTAAATCGACTTAGTATTGACTTAATTGTTTGGCTTGGTCAGTTTCGAATAAGCTGCTCCAGCGGCCGCAGTAGCCACTCCCAGCCCTAGCAGGGTGTTGAAAAATACATACTGTAGAATTTCGCTACACACTTACTGATCTCCGATGGTCTCAAGACGCTCGTAAATTGGAACCGTACCTGATGCCGTACGGCGGATCGAAGTAGACCATCTGCACATGGCCAGCCATGCCTTCCTTTTCCAGCAGTGAATTCATGACCAGCAGGCTATCGCCGGCAATCAGCCGATTGCTCCAGCCGTGGGCGTGCTTGTAAAACTCGATGGCTTCGCGGAGGGGCGGGTTTTCGGACTTCGAGCTGAAGAGCGACATCTGCTCATAGTTGTTGCCGTTCTTTTTGCGCACCGCTTCCAGAATGCTCCGCGGGTCGATGCGTTCGTGAACGTGAAGGGAAACTGTAGGAACCACAAAACTGGTGCGCTCGGCCTTCCCCGCCCACTGCAACGACGGATCAAGGTGCGGATCGTAAGCGTAGGTCCGCTTCGTCTCCTTCTGGTCGGTTTCCGGCGTGACGAGGCCCACCGGCGGGTTGTTCACCCGCTTCTTGTCGGCATGACTGTACTGCTCGATGGGGCGCTTGTTGCTGTTCGTGCTTTTGATTTTTGCCATGAGTACGAACGTCTATTATCCGTTGCTGCGGAGCATCCTACACCTCATCGTAACAGCGCCGATATTGCGCCAGTTGGGAGGTTTTGTCACGGCGGTTTCTTGTTCTGTCATGTAGCCTCCTTCGCGCGGTGCGATCGACTTCGGGTCGCGGGCTTGCGTTCGACGCGCTGCCGCGTCTGGACGAAAGCGCGCAGGACCGCGTTAATACGTGTCTGGTAGCCTCTGCCGCGCGCCTTGAACCAGTCGAGAATATCGCCATCAAGGCGAATGTGAATATCCTGCTTGGCGGGCGGCAGTCCAACCATGACCGTGCTTTCCCAGCCTGCGGCCAGGGGACCTTCGTCCTTGTCTGCGAGCCGTTCAACCTCCACCTGGGACATCGCATTAGCGCGCTTCCAGTCTGTCTTGCTCTCGCCACGCGCAATTTTCCGTCTGATCTTGTCAGCCGAAAATCGTGCGATATTTTCGTTCTTCCGCATCTCTTGCCCTCCTGAAGGAAATAAGCCGGATGGCCTCCACGCGTTCGGTCCATACGACAGCGAAAAATCTATTCGTCAACTGCCCGACGGTCACAAAGCGTTCCTCGCCGTGACGTGGAGACGGGTATGTGAATACCGGGCGCCCGTCGAACAGCTTGGTTGCGTCGATCAGATCCAGGCCGTGCGCCGCCAGATTTATCGCGCGCTTCTTCTCGTCCCATTCAAAGTCCATCGATCCTTGTATCCACAACTATGTACATAGTCAAGAAAATTAAACAAACAAGGGGTTGGGGGGCTTTTCCTCGCAGACGCGAGAGGTCGCGTTCTCCACGGCGAGTCGCGCTCAAGTGGCGGATTCTTCAATATGATTCAGACCGAGCTGTTCCTACCAATAACTCCATCTGAACCGGAATTTGAGCGGCTGCGAGAATCGGTATCGAATTGACGCGCTTAAGTGAGACGGCTGCGATCTGAACCACAAGCGGACGACTCCTGATCGAGATTGAAAACCCTTGGGTGCATGGATCCTCAGAAGGCGGCGTACGGGCGGCCGCGCAACGATTCGTGAACAGGAATCTGGGACGAGAATCTGTCCAGGCTCACGACGCCATTTCATCCGCCTCGGCCGCCCTCTTGCGAGCGCCATGACGTGCGGGTCAGGATCAATGGGTGAAGGATCAAATCGGCGAGCTCACGCATGGCGCAATCTGGCGATTTCTGGCTGACGATCACGCGCGGCTCGATTCGCTTCTCGAGCGCGCCGGATCATGCGCCAGCGCTGACGAGCTGGCAGCATTCGATCAGTTCCGTCGTGCACTGCTGCATCACATCGCAATGGAAGAAAAGGTGCTGCTGCCCGCCGCAGAGCGGGCACACGGAGCGCCCATTCCCGAGGCGCCCAGGCTCCGGCTCGACCACGGTGTGCTGGCGGCGCTTATGATTCCTTCGCCGCAGCCGCGAATCGTCCGCGCGATTCGCTTCGTGCTTGCGCGGCACAACCCGCTCGAAGAATGCCCGAACGGCGCGTACGACTCGTGCGAATGGCTG